>NZ_JBEOVG010000076.1:0-44731 GCF_040295345.1 Actinosynnema sp. NPDC002837 | reverse complement strand
CCCCAGACGGGGGCGGGGGCCCCGACGGCCGCCAGCGCGCGGGGCAGGGGGTGCTGCGCCCGGCCGCGCCACAGCTCCCGGCCGGCGATGGCGACGAGCGCGGCGACGCCCGGCGCGACGGCGACGGTGTAGTAGGGGTGCGAGATGCCGCTCATGAAGCTGAACACGATCCCGTTGCCCACCACCCACAGGCCCCACATGACCAGGGCCGCGCGGGTGCGGTCGGTGCGCGGCAGCCGGCGGGTGAACCACAGCCCCGCGACCACCCCGACGAGCGCGGCCGGGAGCAGCCACGAGATCTCGGCGCCCATGCTCGCCCCGAACAGCCGGCCGATGCCGGTCTCGCCGCCGAAGCCCAGGTTGGCGTTGCCGCCGCCCGCGATGACGCCACCGCCACCGCGACCGCCGAAGATCCGGCCCAGGCCGTTGTAGCCCATGGCCAGCTCCCACAGCGAGTCGTCGTCGGACCCGCCGATGTAGGGGCGCGACTCGCGCGGCCACAGCTCGACCAGCGCGATGAACCACCCGGCGGACACGACCACGGCGAGGCCCGCGCCGAGCAGGTGCAGCAACCGCTTGGGCAGCGTGGTCGGCGCGGCGAGCAGGTAGGCGGCGGTGAACGCGGGCAGCACCAGCAGCGCCTGCCCCATCTTGGCCAGGAACGCGAACCCGACCGCGACGCCCGCCAGCGCGAGCCACCGGCCGGAACCCTTCTCCAGCGCGCGCACGGTGCAGTACGCGGCGGCCACCATCAGCAGCACCAGCAGCGCGTCGGGCAGGTTGAACCGGAACATCAGCACGGCCACCGGCGTCACCGCGAGCGCCGCGCCCGCGATCAGCCCGGCCACCGCGCCGGACGTGCGCTTCACCGTGGCGTACAACAACCACACGGCCAGCACGCCCTCGATCGCCTGCGGCGCCAGCACGGTCCAGCTGGAGAACCCGAAGACGCGGGCGAACAACCCGCTCACCCACAGCGCGGCGGGCGGTTTGTCGACGGTGATCACGCCACCGGCGTCCAGGCCGCCGAACAGCCACGCCGTCCAGCTCTGCGCGCCCGCCTGGGTCGCGGCGGCGTAGTAGCCGTTGCCCCAACCGGACGCGGTGATGTTCCACAGGTACAGCACCGCCGTGCCGGTCAGCAGCACGACCAGCGCGGGCGTGGTCCGGTTGCGGCCCGGCGGCGCCTTGGCGGTGGGTGCGGGCGCCGTCAGGGTTGCGGTGGTCATGGAAGGGTTCCCTAGGGTCGACGGTGTGGTCATGGAGTGGTCTCCGCGGCGCGGCGCGGCCGGAAGACCCAGTTGCGCAGCAACAGGAAGCGCAGCACGGTGGCGAGGAGGTTGGCGCCGACGACCGCGACCAGCTCGGCCGGGCCGCCGGGCGCGGCGAACAGGTGCAGCAGGGCCAGCGAGCCGCTGGTCAGGGCGAGGCCGAGGCCGAACACGAGCAGCCCTTCGAACTGGTGGCGGCCCGCGCCGCGCCGGCCGCGCACGCCGAAGGTGAACCGGCGGTTGGCCGCGGTGTTGGCGATGGCGGTGACCAGCAGCGCCACCAGGTTCGCGCCCTGCGCGCCGAGCCCGCCGCGCAGCGACACGAACAGCAGCAGGTAGGCCAACGTGCTGATCACGCCGACCGCGGCGAACCGGACCAGCTGCCGGAACAACCCGGCGGGCACGCCCGGCGTCCGCGGTTCCAACGGCTGCCTCCCCAGCTGTGCCCGGAGCTCGCCGATCGGGATCCGCCCGCTCACCAGGCCGCGGGCCACCCGGACGACGCCTTTCAGGTCGGCCACGGCGGTCGACACGAGGTCCACCCGGCTGTCCGGGTCGTCCACCCAGTCCACCGGCACCTCGTGGATGCGCGCGCCGGCCCGTTCGGCGAGCACCAGCAGCTCGGTGTCGAAGAACCACCCGGTGTCCTCGACGTGCGGCAGCAGCCGCCGGGCGACGTCGGCCCGGATCGCCTTGAACCCGCACTGCGCGTCGGTGAACCGGGTGGCGAGCGCGCCGCGGAGGATCAGGTTGTAGCAGCGGGAGATGAACTCGCGCTTCGGCCCGCGCACCACCCGCGCGCCGCGGGCCAGCCGGCTGCCGATCGCCAGGTCCGAGTGCCCGGAGGTCAACGACGCCACCAGCGGCGCGAGAGCGGCCAGGTCGGTGGACAGGTCCACGTCCATGTACGCCAGCACGGCGGCGTCCGACGCGGTCCAGACCGCTTTCAGCGCCCGGCCGCGCCCCTTCTCCGCCAGGTGGACCGCGGTCACGCCGGGCAGCTCGCGGGCCAGCTCGTCGGCGACGGCGCGCGTGCCGTCCGTGCTCGCGTTGTTCGCGATGGTGATCCGGAACGTGTGGGGGAAGGTCTCGGTGAGGTCGGCGTGCAGCTTGCGCACGCACGGTGCGAGGTCGCGTTCTTCGTTGTACACGGGCACCACCACGTCGAGCACGGTGGTCGTCGTGAGCGTGGTCATGAGCTCACCCTCGGACGCTTGGCTGGGCGGCTCGTGTGTCATCGCTGTGCGCCGGCTGTGAGGTCGTAGACGTCGACGCCGTCGACGGTCGTCGCGGTGAACGCCTCCGCCACCCACTCGGCGATCCGCTGGGACGCGTCGCTGCCCGTCTCGGCCGGCATCAGGGCCCCGCCGAGGAAGTAGTGGATCCGTCCACTTCGGACCAGCTCCTGGAACTCCGCCAGGGTCGGCGCGGGATCGGTGCCGTTGAACCCGCCGACGGCCATCACCGGCGCACCGCTGTCGAGCTGGTAGCCGGCCGCGTTGTTGGAGCCGACGGCCGCCGCCGCCCAGGTGAAGCCCTCGCTGCCGCGCAGCAGCGCCACCAGCTCGTCGCCCGGCGTCGGCGCGTTGAGCAGCCCGCCCATCCCGCCACCGCCGGCGCGGACGTTGTTCGTCGCCCCGCCGGGGCCCATGATGACGAGCCCGCCGGGTCGGTTCGTCAGCGCCGGACCGGCGCTGGGGATCGCGCCGGAGTGCGGTGTCGCGGCCGTCGCCATCGAGTAGGCCCCCGGCCCGAGCAGCGCGGCGACGACGGCGACCGGCACGACCACGGCGGCGGGCGCGGAGGCGGCGAGGAACAGGCCCACCGCCCCGACCAGGCCGAGGACCAGCACGACCGCGGCCAGCGGGGCGGACCAGTCCAGCAGCAGCAGGTAGCACTGCAGCGCGGTCACGGCCAGCGCGCCGGACAACGCCGCCGCCGCCACGGGATCCTGCCGCCTGCGCCACAACGCGACCGCGCCGATCCCGGTCAACGCGCCGACCGCGGGCGCCAGCGCGACCGTGTAGTAGGCGTGGATGATGCCGTTCATGAAGCTGAACACCACGGCGGTGACCACCAGCCAGCCGCCCCACAGCGCGAGCCCGACCCGCTCGGTCGCGCGTCCGGCCCACCACCCGGCGACCAGGAGCACCAGCGCGGTCGGCAGCAGCCAGGCGATCTGACCGCCCATCTCGTCGCCGAGCAGCCTGGCCCACCCGCCCGAGCCCCGACCGCCGCCGCCGACGCTGCCGATCTCCTCACCGGTCAACCGGCCGAGACCGTTGTAGCCCAACGCCAGCTCCAGCACGCTGTCCGCCTGCGAGCCGCCGATGTAGGGCCGTGACCCGGCGGGTGTCAGCTCCACCGCCAACACCCACCAGCCACCGGCGACGACCACCGCGCCCAACGCCGCGCCCAGGTGCCAGACCTTGCGCAGCAGCGGGGCCGGCGCGAACGCCAGGTACACCAACCCGAACGCGGGCAGCACCAGGAACGCCTGGAGCATCTTCGCCAGGAACGCGAACCCCACCGCCACGCCCGCCAAGACCAGCCAGCGCACCGAGGCCTTCTCGGTGGCGCGGACCGTGGCGTACGCGCCCGCCACGAGCAGCAGCAGCATCAACGCGTCGGGGTTGTTGAACCGGAACATCAGCACCGCCACCGGCGTCAGCGCCAGCACCGCGCCCGCGATCAGCCCGGCCGCCTCACCGGCCGCGCGGCGCACGGCGGCGTGCAGGAGCCACACGCTCGCCACGCCCATCAACGCCTGCGGCACCAGGATGCTCCAGGCGTTGACGCCGAACAGCCGGGCCGACAGACCCATGACCCAGGTCGCCGCGGGTGTCTTGTCGACGGTGATCGCGCCGGCCGGGTCGGTCGCGCCGAAGAACCACGCGTGCCAGCTCTCGGCGCCGGCCTGCGCGGCGGCGGAGTAGTAGGCGTTGGCCCAACCGGAGTCGCCCAACCGCCACAGGTACAGCACCGCCGTCCCGGCCAGCAGCAGCAACAGGGGGAGTCTCGCTCGCATGGGGTCGAGCCTGTCGGCGAACCCTGGGCGGTCCTTGTGCCCCGGCTGTGAGCGGGCTGTGCGCGATCACGCCCCCGGGCGGGTCACCGCGGCAGGTGCACGGTGAACGTGGTCCGGCCGGGCCTGCTCGCCAGCCGCACGGTCCCGTCGTGCGAGGCCACCACGGCGGCCACGATCGACAGGCCGAGCCCGGTGCTGCCGGCCGCGCGGGACCGCGACGTGTCGCCCCGGCTGAACCGCTCGAACACCTCGCCCTGCCGGTCGGGCGGGATGCCGGGGCCGTCGTCGCTCACCGACACCCGCACCCCACCCTCCACAGTGGACAACGTCGTGATGACCGTGGTGCCCGGCGGCGTGTGCGTGCGCGCGTTGGACAGCAGGTTCGCCAGCACCTGGTGCAGCTTGTGCGCGTCACCGGTCACCTCGACGGCGTCGGGCGGCAGCTCCAGCCGCCACTCGTGCTCGGGACCGGCGATGCGGGCGTCGCTGACCGTGTCGACCACCAGCCGCGACAGCTCCACCGGGTCGCGGGCCAGCGGACGTCCCGCGTCCAGCCGGGCCAGCAGCAGCAGGTCCTCCACCAGCGACGTCATCCGCACCGCCTCGGACTCCACCCGCCGCATGGCGTGCCCGATCCGCGGCGGCACCTCGTCGGACGTGCGGCGGGTCAGCTCGGCGTACCCGCGGATCGCGGCCAGCGGGGTGCGCAGCTCGTGGCTCGCGTCCGCGACGAACTGCCGGACCCTGGTCTCGCTGGCGTGCCGGGCCTCCAGCGCGCTGCCCACGTGCCCGAGCATCCGGTTCAGCGCCAGGCCGACCTGGCCGACCTCGGTGCCCGGGTCGGCGTACTCGTCGGGCACCCGCTCGGCCAGCGCCACCTCGCCCTCGTGCAGCGGCAGCTCGGCCACCCGGCTCGCGGTCGCGGCGACCCGTTCCAGCGGGCGCAGCGTGCGGCGCACGATCAGCGCGCCCGCCAGGCTCACCGCGACCAGCCCGGCCAGCGCCACGCCGCCGAGGATCCAGCCCATCCGCCGCACCGTGGCGTCGACGTCGGCCATCGGCAGCCCGGTGATCACCTTCGTGCCGGTCGGGGTGGTGGTGGCGATCATCCGGTGGTCGCCCAGCTCCTCGCCCAGCCACACCGTGCGCGGCCGGCCGTCCGCGGGCACCTCCTCGGCCAGCGCGGTGACGTCGGTCGACAGCCTGGTCCGGTCGCCGCTGCCCCGGGCCAGCCGCTCGGCGTTGGTGCCGCCGTCGGGGTGCTTGATCAGCACCAGCGTGCCCGGACCGAACCCGGGCTGGTCCAGCGGGTCGGCCAGGCCCGGGAACGGCGGCGGCGGCACGTCCCGCCGCACCCTGGTCGTGGTGTCGACCAACTGGTCGTCCAACCGGGCGATCAGGGTGTCCCGCAGCGCGAACCCGGTCGCCACGCCGATGATCGCGCACACGACCGCCAGCAGCACCACCTGGGCCGCCACCAGCTTGGTCCGCAGCGGCCAGCCCGCCGTCCGCGACGGGCGCTCAGGCGGAGGGCTTGAGGACATAGCCCGCGCCCCGCATCGTGTGGATCATGGGCGTTCTGCCCGCGTCGATCTTCTTGCGCAGGTAGGAGATGTACAGCTCGACGATGTTGGCCTGCCCCCCGAAGTCGTAGCTCCACACCCGGTCCAGGATCTGCGCCTTCGACAGCACCCGCTTGGGGTTGCGCATCAGGAACCGCAGCAGCTCGAACTCGGTCGCGGTGAGGTCGATCGCGACGCCGCCGCGGCGCACCTCGCGCGTCTCCTCGTCCAGCACGAGGTCGCCGACCACCAGCTCGGTGCCCGCGCCCGCCTCGGTGACGCCGGTGCGGCGCAGCAGGCCGCGCAGCCGCAGCACGACCTCCTCCAGGCTGAACGGCTTGGTCACGTAGTCGTCGCCGCCCGCGGTGAGCCCGGCGATCCGGTCCTCGACCGCGTCCTTGGCGGTGAGGAACAGCACCGGCAGGCCGGGCAGGTCCGCGCGCAGCCTGCGCAGCACCTCCAGCCCGTCGAAGTCGGGCAGCATCACGTCCAGCACCACCACGTCGGGCCGGAACTCGCGCGCGACCCGGACGGCGGACGTGCCGTCGAGCGCGGTGCGGACCTCCCAGCGCTCCATCCGCAACGCCATGGACATCAGCTCGGCCAACGTGGACTCGTCGTCCACCACGAGGACCCGCACCGGACTTCCGTCCGGGCGGCGGAGTTCAGGGGACGTCCCCGAAGCGGACACTGGGCGCATGCTCCGATCCTGGACCCGGCGGTTGAGCCGGACCTGTGCCGCTCCTGTGTACCACCTGTGAACCCGCCCGACCGGCCGCGGCGCACGCACAGGCAGCGCCCAACGGCCGCACAGCCGGCTCACAGGCTCGCCCGAGACGGTGGTCGCCATGACTACCGAAACCGAGCAGCACCCGACCTGGGGTGAAGAGCCGCCGCCGCAGGCCGCCGCTGCGGGAACCGGCTGGAACGGCCGCAAGAGCCTCGCCGCGGTCGCGATCGCCCTCGGCATCGCCGCCGTCGGCGGTGGTGTCATCTACGCCGCGAGCAACTCCGACGCGGCCCGGGGCATGGGCGGGCCCGGCGGGTACGGGCGGGCCAACGGCGGCCTGGTGATCATGGGCGGCCCGTTCGGCGACACCCAGCACGGCGAGTTCCAGAACGGCGAGGTCACCGAGGTCGGCGACTCCTCCATCACGGTGAAGAGCGCCGACGGGTTCAGCGAGACCTACCTGGTCGACGACGACACGCAGGTCAACGGCGGCCAGGGCGACCTCGACGACATCGCCGCGGGCGACGTCGTGACGGTGATCGCCGGTGAGCCCACCGGGTCCGCCGACGGCAAGGCCACCGCGGACAGCATCATGGAGGGCAACATGATGCGCGGCGGGCCGCAGCAGAAGCAGGGCAACGGCCAGCCGCCCGCCAAGCAGGGCGGCCCGACCGACCAGCAGGGGACCCCGCCGACCCGGTAGAACTACGGCATGACCCGACTGGCGCTCTCGGCACTGCTGGCAACCCTGGTCCTGTTCGGGGCGTCGCCCCACGCGCACGCGCACACCGAGCTGGTCTCGAGCGACCCGGCGAGCGGCGCGTCGCTGGCGCAGCGGCCCACGCTGCTCACGCTGACGTTCACCGAGCCGGTGCCCGCCGAGAGCGCCGAGGTCACCGTCATGGCCGTCGACGGCAGCGCCTGGCCGACGGGCGAGGTCACCGCCGACGGCGCGAAGCTGACCGTGCCCCTGCTGGAGTCCTCGTCGCCCGCCGGGCAGCACACGGTGACGTGGCGGGTCGAGTCGCTGGACGGCGACTTCGTCGACGGCACGTTCGCCTTCACGGTGACCGCGCCGCCGGCGCAGCAGCCGCCGGCCGCCACGACGCCCGCCGCGCCGCCCGCCGTGACGTCGGCGGGCGACGCCCCGACCACCTCGTCGACCACCGCCGCCACCGGCTCGGTGGCCACGCTCACCCAGTCGACCACCCGCGCGCCAGACCCGGCCGCCACCCCCGGCGCCGACGACGGCGGCGTGCCGCTGTGGGTGTGGATCCTGATCGTGGCGGTGCTGTCGGTGATCGGCATCGCCGTCGGCGTCGGCCTGAACCGGCGGGCGAAGGGCGAGGACGCGGAGAAGCCGGCCGAGTAGTCAACGGTCAATGGCTACGGTCGCCCCATGACCGGATCCCCTCTGCACCGCCGCGCCCTGCTCACGGGCGGCGCCGCGGCCGTGCTCGCCGCGGCCGGGTTCCGCACGGCGGCACACGCCGCGCCGGACGACCGGGCCGGCGGGCGGCGGTTCACCCTCACCGTCCTCGGCACCACGGACCTGCACGGCAACGTCTTCAACTGGGACTACTTCGCCGACCGCGAGTTCGACGACAGCGGGCACAACGACGTGGGCCTGGCGAAGCTGTCCACGCTGGTCAAGGCGGTCCGCGAGGAACGCGGCGCGCACCGCACCCTGCTCGTCGACGCGGGCGACACCATCCAGGGCACGCCGCTGGCCTACTACTACGCCAAGGTCGAGCCCATCGGCCGCCGCCGCGTGCACCCGATGGCCGCCGCGATGAACGAGCTCGGCTACGACGCCGCCGCGCTCGGCAACCACGAGTTCAACTACGGCATCCCCCTGCTGCGGGCGTTCGAGAAGCAGCTGGACTTCCCGCTGCTGGCCGCCAACGCGATCGACTCGGCCACCGGCGAGCCCGCGTTCCGCCCGTACGTGATCAAGACCGTGTGGCGGACCGGCGCGGCGCCGCTGCGGGTCGGCATCCTCGGCCTGACCAACCCCGGCATCGCGATCTGGGACAAGGCGCACGTCGACGGGAAGATGACCTTCCCGGGCGTGCTGGAGCAGGCCCGCGAGTGGGTGCCGAAGGTGCGCGCGGCGGGCGCGGACCTCGTGGTGGTCGCCGCGCACTCCGGTGCGGACCTGTCGTCGTCGCTCGGCGACCTGCTGCCCTTCCCGGAGAACTGCTCCGCCCTGGTCGCCGAGGAGGTGCCGGGCATCGACGCGATCCTGGTCGGCCACGCGCACACCGAGATCGCGCAGCGGTTCGTCACCAACAAGGCCACCGGCAGGCAGGTGCTGCTGACCGAGCCGCTGTTCTGGGGCAAGCGGCTGAGCCTGATGGAGTTCGACCTGGCGTGGACGCCGGGGCGGGGCTGGCGCGCCGAGGCGTCCCGCTCGCAGGTGCTCAACACCAACACCGTCCCCGAGGACCCGGCCGTCGTGCGGCGGCTGCGCGCCGACCACGACAAGGTGGTCGCCTACGTCAACTCCAAGATCGGCACGTCGAGGTCGGCGATGTCCGCCGCGACCGCGCGGTACGAGGACACCGCCGCGCTCGACTTCGTCAACCTCGTGCAGGGCACGGCGTTGAAGGCGTCGCTGACCGAGGCGTTGCCGGTGCTGTCGCTGGCCTCGCCGTTCAACAAGGCGGCGGCGATCCCGGCGGGCGACGTGTCGGTGCGCGACGTGGCCGGGCTCTACGTCTTCGACAACACGCTGTTCGGCGTGCGGCTCACCGGCGCGCAGCTCAAGGACTACCTGGAGCGGTCGGCGGCCTACTTCAAGGCGGTCGGCACGCCCGGGCCGCACCAGCCGGACGCGCTGACCAACGCGAACGGCACGCCGGACTACCTCTACGACGTGGCGGCCGGCCTCGACGCGCCGCTGACCTACGACATCGACCTGGCGCGGCCGGTCGGGCAGCGGATCACCGGGCTGGCCTACGACGGCGTCGCGGTCACGGCCGAGCAGGCGTTCGCGGTGGCGGTGAACAACTACCGGCAGTCCGGCGGCGGCAACTTCCCGCACATCGCGACCGCTCCGGTGCTGCACAACCAGCAGCTGGAGATCCGGCAGCTGATCATCGACTGGGTGCGCGAGCGCGGCGAGATCGACCCGGCCGCGTTCCACCGGGTCGACTGGCGGCTGGTCGTCGACGGCACGCCGGTGGTGGTCGGGTGACGTTGCCGGACATCGTCGGGCCGGGGTTGGACGTGCTGTTCTGCGGCATCAACCCCGGCCTGCTGTCGGCGGCCAAGGGGCAGCACTTCGCCCGGCCGGGCAACCGGTTCTGGCCGGCGCTGCACCTGTCCGGGTTCACGCCGCGCCTGCTGACCCCCGCCGAGCAGGACGAGCTGCCGCGGTACGGGCTGGGCATCACGAACCTGGTCGCCCGGCCGACGGCGCGGGCCGACGAGCTGACCGCCGAGGAGCTGCGGGCGGGCGGTGCGCGGCTGACGTCGTTGGCGCGGCGGCACCGGCCGAAGGTGGTGGCGGTCGTCGGCGTGACGGCGTACCGGGCCGCGTTCGGGCGCAAGGCGGCGGCGATCGGCCCGCAGGAGGAGACGATCGCGTCGTCGCGGCTGTGGGTGCTGCCGAACCCCAGCGGGCTCAACGCGCACTACCAGCTGCCCGCGCTGGCCGAGGTCTTCGGCCGGTTGCGGCTAGAGGTTGCGCAGGCCGACTAGCACCCGTTCGAGCAGCGTGAAGTCCGCGCCGGTGGCCGCGGCGGCGTTGTCGTGCATGGCGACCACGCCCATCGAGATGAGGTCGCCCAGCAGCACCCGCGCCACCCCGAGCGGCACGGCCAGCAGCGCGGAGACCTCGGCGACCGACCGGGGGTAGTTGGCGCACAGCTCCACGATCGACCGCTGCTCCGCGGTGCTCTCCCGCATGGCGATCGCGATGCCGTCCCGCTCCAGCGAGACCAGGGTCTCCAGCCTCAGGTCGTAGTCGGACGCCGTGCGGCCGCCCGTCCACGCGTAGGGGCGGACCAGGGGACCGGAGAACTCCTCGGCGGCGGGTTCCGGCTCGCGCTCCGGCCAAAGTTCGCGGTCGGGCCTGGGTTCGCGGTCGGGCCGGGGTTCCGGCGGCTCCACGTAGTCGTAGGGTGCGTCGAACGGCGCGGTCTCCTCGAGGGGGTCGTCCGGCTGCTCGTCCAGGCTGCGCCGGAGCGCGGCCGAGCCGAACCGGGCGCCCGTGGCGCCCACCTCGCCCCGTAACGACCTCCGCCGCCGGGGCGGCTCGGGCTGTTCCGTAGGCTCTTGCTCGAGACTGCGCCGCAACGCGGGCGAGCCGAACCTGGCGCCGGTCGTGCCGACGTTCCCGCGCAGGGACCGGCGGCGTCTGCGCTCGCCGCCGGTCGGCTCCGGGTCAGAGCTGCCTGTGCTCACATTCCGGGAACCGTAGACCGAACCACGTTCGGTTGATGTCGGGCGTGTTTCGACTCCGTGCAATCCTCGTTAACCGCGGCACGTGCGGACGCACGTGCACGCTGGAGGATGATGGGACGATGCGCATCCGCGAGGTCGAGATCTCCGACGACATGATCAGGTTGGGCCAGTTCCTCAAGCTGGCCGGCTTGGCGGACAACGGCGCGCACGCCCGTGACCTGGTCGAATCCGAGGAGGTCACGGTGAACGGCCGCCTGGAGACCCGCCGCGGCGCCCAGCTGCGCCACGGCGACGTGATCGCCGTGGGCCCGGAGAAGGCCCGCCTGGTTACCGGTCGCTAGCACCGGGGCCTTGCGGAGCCCCGCAACCGGCTCCGCGCCCCCGGTCGGGCCGGCGGCGCGGCGATGGCCGTGGTCCGGGTGCTCAGCGCGGCGGGGTGCCCTGGCGGCGGTAGGCCCACTCCTCGTGCCAGCAGTGCGGGTAGACGCCTCGCTGGAAGTAGGCCGCCACGCCGTCGATCGGGGCGGTCGCGCGGTCGTGGTAGAGCAGCCAGTAGGGCAGCACGGTGGCGACGACCCAGTTCACCACGACCAGCGGCAGGTAGAAGGGGCCGAACAGGCGCGCCTGGAACACGTGCACGGCCTCGTGCTCGTCCACGCCCATCGCGATGCCGGCCTGGACCGGGCCGACCGTGGTGGCGAAGCCCTCGATCACCCCGTCGCGCAGGCCCAGCGTGCCCCGGTGCCTGCTGAACGCCGCGTCCACCCGGTTGCCGCGCGCCAGCGCGTAGGCCAGGAACGCCGCGCCCGCCACCGTGTTCGGCAGGCTCCACGTGGCGTCCAGCACGGCGAGCCCGACCCCGCGGGAGCCGCGCGGGTACAGCCGGGTCCGCCACGCCCACGCGCCGTGGAACGCGGCCAGCAGTCCGGCGATCACCGACACGACGACCACGGGGACCATTGTGGCCCGAAAAGTGGCCGTGGTCACTCTCCACCGACCCGCTTCGGTAAATGTCGAACAGTTCCTCACCCGAAGTGCCCGATCCGTTGCGCCGAATAGCTGCTGCCGCACTGTGAATGGGTGATCGCAGTCCGCTGCGGTGCGGTCTCGGCGCAGGGCCTTAAGTCCTTATTCGGACGCATTCCGGCCCGGTTCGGACCCCGCCCGGAAACTCGCTGTAACGGAACCCGTCCCAGATCCGATTGACGTGTCCCGCGTGCGCACGGGCGATCACCGGCCACTGTGGACCGAGGCGTCCCGGTGTTCGGGCAAGCCTTTCCGCAGCGCGGACCGGTGACCCGAAGTCACTCGACGACCCGTCTCGGTGTGCGGCGACCATCGTGCCGGGGAATGGCCGTCCGGCGGACGTGCACCGTGTGTAACGCGCGCCGCCGGTGCGACGAATGACGGTTTGGCGAGGCGAGAAATCGCCGGCCGCACATTTGCCGTACACCACGCGGGTCCGTCGGGGATGCCCTGCGAACGTGCAACGCCGAACCGGCCCAACCCGGGGAGTACCACGATGAGCGAGCAGGTCCAGCCGACGCGACGCAGACCGGTCGCAGGGCTCGGCGCCGCCCAGGACACCGACCAGGGCGCTACCCGGCGCACCGCCGAGCACGCCACCCAGCGCACCACCAGCCCCACGGTGGGCAGTTGGGAACCCGCCTACCGCTACGGCGTCATCGCCGCCGACATCGTGTGCACCGTCCTGGTCGTCGTGCTCGCGGGCTTCGTCCTGTCCGCCCGCCACGCCTCGGTCGGCCCGCTGTCCTTGTTAGGGCTGCAAGCGGTCACGGTCGCGGTGATCGTGGGATCGCTGTTCCTCGGCCGCGTCTGGAACCCGATGGTGCTCGGCCAGGGCGCGGAGGAGTTCCGCCGCCTCGGCCGCGGCCTGTTCGGGTCCGTCGTCGCGCTGGGCCTCGGCGCGCTCGCGGCCGGGCTGCCGGGCGCCCGCCTGTGGGTGTTCGTGGTCGGACCGGCGGTCGCGCTGGTCGCCTTCCCGGTCCGCTACCTGCTGCGCCGCCCGCTGCACCGCGCCCGGGGCGAGGGCCGCTGCCTGCTGCCGGTGCTCGCCGCGGGCAACCTCGACACCGTCACCGACCTGATCGGCCGCACCCGCCGCGCGCCCCACCTCGGCTGGCGCGTGGACGCCGTGTGCACGGTCGACGGCCGCGCCGAGATCGGCCTGGAGTTGGACGGCGTGCCGGTCGTCGGCCGGTTCGGCGACCTCGGCGAGCAGGTCCGCCGCGGCGGCTACCGGATCGTCGCGGTCACCGCCGACGCCTACTGGACGCCGCGCCGGCTCCAGCGGCTCGCCTGGGACCTGGAGGGCACCGGCACCGAGATGGTCGTCGCGCCCGCCCTGATGGACTTCGCCGGACCCCGGCTGCACGTCACCGGCGTGCTCGGGATGCCGCTGCTGCGCGTGAGCGAGCCGTCGTTCACCGGCTTCCGCCGCGTGGTCAAGACGGCTGTGGACAAGGTCGGCTCGGCCCTGCTCGTCGCGCTGCTCACCCCGGTGCTGCTGGCCGTCGCCGTGGCGATCATGGTCGACACCCGCGGGCCGGTGCTCTACCGGCAGCGCCGCGTCGGCAAGGACGGCGTGCCGTTCACCATCCTCAAGTTCCGCACCATGGTCACCGGCGCCGACGCGCTGCGCGCCCAGCTGCAAGCGGTGAACGAGGGCGCGGGCGTGCTGTTCAAGATGCGCCGCGACCCCCGCGTCACCGCCGTCGGCCGGTTCCTGCGGCGCTACTCGCTCGACGAGCTGCCGCAGCTGTTCAACGTCCTCACCGGCGCCATGTCGCTGGTCGGCCCGCGGCCGCCGCTGCCCGAGGAGAGCGCGAAGTACGGCCCCGACATGCGCCGCAGGCTGTTGGTCAAGCCGGGCCTGACCGGGCTGTGGCAGGTCTCCGGGCGCAGCGACCTGTCGTGGGAGGAGTCCGTGCGGCTCGACCTCCGGTACGTGGAGGAGTGGTCGCTCGCACTGGACGCGTTGATCTTGTGGAAGACCTTCCGGGCCGTGTTCGGCGGCCAGGGGGCCTACTGAGATGAGGGACGAGATGGACCAGCCGATCGGCATCGCCGTGATCGGCGCCGGCTACTGGGGGCCGAACCTGGTGCGCAACGCACAGGCCACCCCCGGCCTGAAGCTGCGCTACCTGTGCGACCTGGACGTGGAACGGGCCCGGCGCGTGCTGGGCGAGTACTCCACCGTCCGGGTGGCCGGCTCGCTGGACGACGTGCTCGCCGACCCGGCGGTCGACGCGGTCGCCATCGCCACCCCGGCCGCCACGCACCTGCCGGTCGCGCTGGCCGCGTTGCGCGCGGGCAAGCACGTGCTGGTGGAGAAGCCGCTGGCGGCGAACTACGCCGACGGCCTCGAACTCGTCCGCGAGGCCGAGGACCGGGGCCTCACGCTGATGCTCGACCACACCTTCGTCTACACGCCGACCGTGCAGCACCTGCGGCACCTGGTGCGCAGCGGCGAGATCGGCACCGTGCAGTACCTCGACTCGGTGCGGGTCAACCTCGGCCTGGTGCAGCCGGACGTGGACGTGTTCTGGGACCTCGCGCCGCACGACCTGTCGATCTTCGACGCGATCCTGCCCGACGGCGTGCGCGTGACGCGGGTCGCCGCGCACGGCTCGGACCCCATCGGCGCGGGCCGGGCGTGCGTCGGCCACCTCACGCTCGAGCTGTCCGACGGCGTGATGGCGCACGTGCACGTGAACTGGCTGTCCCCGAGCAAGATCCGCACCATGATCGTCGGCGGCTCCCGCCGCACGGTCGTGTGGGACGACGTGAACGCCGTGCAGCGCCTGTCGGTGCACGACCGGGGCGCCGACCGGATCGAGGACGACGAGGACCGCCGCCAGGCGATCATCTCCTACCGGCGCGGCGACACCGTGGCGCCCGCCCTGCCGGAGAAGGAAGCGCTGCGCGGGATGATGGCGGAGTTCGCCGCCTCCATCACCGAGAAGCGCGCGCCGCTCACCGACGGCTGGTCCGGCCTGCGCGTGCTGGCCACCCTCGAAGCCGCCTCCGCGAGCCTCGCCGCGGGCGGCGAGTTCGTCACCGTCGCCCGACTCGACCACCCGGCCGAGCTCCAGCTCGCCACCGCGTGACCCAGCAGATGGAAGGAACAAGCACCATGTCGGACGCGGCTCAGCCGATCACCGGCCAGCGGGCCCTCGTCACCGGAGGGGCGGGCACCATCGGCTCCGCGGTGGTGGACCGGTTGCTCGCCGCCGGCGCCGCCGAGGTGGTCGTGCTGGACAACTTCGTCCGCGGCCGCCGGGAGAACCTCGCCGACGCCGCCGCGCTCGCGGGCGGGCGGCTCACCGTGGTCGAGGGCGACATCAACGACCGGACCCTGCTGGCCGAGCTGAGCACGGGGACCGACCTGGTGTTCCACCTCGCCGCCATCCGGATCACCCAGTGCGCCGAGGAACCGCGGCTCGCGCTGGAGTGCCTGGTCGACGGCACGTTCACGGTGATCGAGGCCGCCGCCGCGGCGGGCGTGAAGAAGGTGATCGCCTCGTCGTCGGCGTCGGTCTACGGGCTGGCGGAGGAGTTCCCGACCACCGAGCGGCACCACCCGTACAACAACGACACGTTCTACGGCGCGGCCAAGGCGTTCAACGAGGGCATGCTGCGCAGCTTCCACGCCATGCACGGGCTGGACTACGTGGCGCTGCGCTACTTCAACGTCTACGGGCCGCGGATGGACGCGCACGGCAAGTACACCGAGGTGCTGATCCGCTGGATGGAGCGCATCGCCGACGGCAAGCCGCCGCTGATCTTCGGCGACGGCGCGCAGACCATGGACTTCGTGCACGTGCACGACATCGCCCGCGCGAACGTCCTGGCCGCGATGGCCCCGGTGACCGACGAGGTCTACAACATCGCCAGCGCCCGGGAGACCAGCCTCAAGGAGCTGGCCCACGCCCTGCTCGTCGCGATGGACTCCGACCTGCCGCTGGAGCACGGCCCGGAGCGCGCGGTCAACGGCGTCACGCGCCGCCTCGCCGACATCTCCGCCGCCGCCCGCGACCTGGGCTGGAAGCCCGACATCGAGCTGGTGGACGGCCTGCGCGGGCTGGTGTCGTGGTGGCGGTCGGCGATGGTGGGCGCTCCCGGGGCCGAGGTGTCCCCGTGATCCCGGTGATGAAGCCGTGGCTGGGCGCGGAGGAGGCCGAGGCCGCGTCCGCCGCCGTGCTGTCCGGCTGGGTCGCGCAGGGCCCGAAGGTCGCCGCGTTCGAGGACGCCTTCGCCCGCCGCGTCGCCGCCCTGCACGCCGTCGCCGTGTCGTCGTGCACGACCGCGTTGCACCTCTCGCTGCACCTGCTCGACGTGCGGGCGGGTGACGAGGTCGTGGTGCCGTCGCTGTCGTTCATCGCCACCGCCAACGCGGTCCGCTACTGCGGCGCCACGCCGGTGTTCGCCGACGTGGAGCCGGGGACCGGCAACCTGTCCGCGGCCACGGTGGAGGCGGTGCTCACCGAGCGCACGCGCGCGGTGATCCTGGTGCACCAGGCGGGCGTGCCCGCGGACGTGGACGCGATCCGCGCGCTGTGCGGGCCGCGCGGCGTCACGGTGGTGGAGGACGCCGCCTGCGCCGCCGGGTCGACCTACCGGGGCGTGCCGGTCGGCGCGGACGCCGAGATCGCGGCGTGGTCGTTCCACCCGCGCAAGCTGATCACCACCGGCGAGGGCGGGATGCTCACCACGAACCGCCCGGAGTGGGCGGCCCGGGCCAAGCGCTTGCGCGAGCACGGCATGAGCGTGAGCGCCGCCGAGCGGCACAGCGGTGGTGGCGCGGTCGTGGAGAGCTACCTGGAGACCGCGTTCAACTACCGGATGACCGACATCCAGGCCGCCGTCGGCCTGGTGCAGCTGTCCAAACTGGACGCGATCGTGCGCCGCCGGCGCGAGCTGGCGGCCCGCTACCACGAGCTGCTCGCCGACGTGCCGGGGCTGCGCGCGGTGCGCGACCCGGAGCACGGCACGACGAACTACCAGTCGTTCTGGGTGATGCTCCCCGACGACCTCGCGGTGTCGCGCAACGACGTCCTGGCGCGCCTGGCCGAACGGGGTGTGTCCGCGCGGCGGGGGATCATGGCCGCGCACCTGGAGCCGGCGTACGCGGGTCACCCGCACGTCGAGCTGCCGGTGACGGAGGCGTTCACCACGAGGTCGCTGATCCTCCCGCTCTACCACGACCTCACGGCCGAGCAGCAGGACACCGTGGTGGAGGAGCTCGGCGCGGCGCTGCGGCTGCCGCTCCCGTCGCACTAGGGAGCACGCCCGACACGACCTGCGTTCGGCGGTGCGGATCCCCTCCGTTGTGGTGTAACGCGAAGCCGGCTCCCAGCGACGATCGGAGCAACGAGGCTCCGCTGGTCGACGCAGTGCGCACGCGATCACCACCCGTCACGACAGCTTGTGTTCGAAAGGTGCAACCATGACCGCCGACCGGAAGCGGGCCAGACCCGTTCTCGCGGTGACCCTGCTGCGCGTGGCGGTGGTGGCCGCCCTCGTGGCGTCCACCATCGCGGTCGTCGGTCTGCTGCGCGCCCCCGAGGCCACCGCCGCGCCGTGCGACGTGCCCGTGGTCAACAAGGTGGCGTGCGAGAACACCAAGCCCGGCACGCCGGACTGGCAGGTGTCCTACCGGGACGACGCCATCCTCGGCTACACCACCGACATCAGCGCCACCCCCGGCGGCCGGGTCGACTTCAAGATGCTCACCAGCGCGTCGTCCTACTACGTCGACATCTACCGGCTCGGCTACTACGGCGGCGTCGGCGCCCGGTTCCAGGAGCGGATCACCCGCAACACCGCGCAGAACCAGCCGCCGTGCCTGCGCGGCGAGGACGGCAGCGCGTTGATCGACTGCGGCAACTGGGCCGTGTCGCTGAGCTGGAACGTGCCGACCACCGCGGTCTCCGGCCTGTACTACGCGCGCACGCACCGCAACGACAACGGCGCGGAGAACGAGATCGTGTTCGTCGTCCGCGACGACACCAGCACCTCGAAGATCCTGTTCCAGACCTCCGACTCGACCTGGGTGGCCTACAACCGCTACGGCGGCAACAGCCTGTACTTCGGCGACGGCCCCGGCCAGGGCGGGCAGGCGTACAAGGTCAGCTACAACCGCCCGTACACCGGCGGCGACGGCGACGACAACTTCATCTTCAACGCCGAGTACCCGATGCTGCGCTTCCTGGAGGCCAACGGGTACGACGTCAGCTACACCACCGACGCCGACTCCGCCCGGCGCGGCCACCTGATCCGCAACCACCAGGTGTTCATGGCCGTCGGCCACGACGAGTACTGGTCCGAGGAGCAGCGCGCCAACGTGGAGGCCGCCCGCGACGCGGGCGTGCACCTGGCGTTCCTCACCGGCAACGAGATCTTCTGGAAGCACCGGTGGGAGAAGAGCATCGACTCCTCGAAGACCGACTGGCGCACCGTCGCCTGCTACAAGGAGACCAAGGGCACCCAGAACGACAACCTGAGCGACTGGACCGGCACCTGGCGCGACCCGCGCTACCCCGACCAGGACGGCGGGAAGCCGGAGAACGCCCTGCTCGGCAACATCTTCACGGTCAACGGCCGCCGGGAGGACTCGCTCCAGGTGCCGGCCGCGCACGGGAAGATGCGGCTGTGGCGGCACACGTCGTTGCAGAGCCTGGCCGCCGGCAGCACGTACACCTTCCAGCCCGGCACGCTCGGCTACGAGTGGAACTCGGTGGAGGACAACGGCTTCCAGCCGCCCGGCGTGGCGCAGCTGTCCCGCACCACCGTGACCATGCCCGACGGCCCGTACGTGCTGCAGAACCACGGCGACCTCTACACACCGGACACCAAGACCCACGCCATCACCTACTACAAGCACCCGAGCGGGTCGCTGGTGTTCGGCGCGGGCACGGTCCAGTGGGCGTGGGGCGTGGACGACGAGCACGCGTTCCTCACCAACACGCCGACCTCCGACGTGCGGATGAAGCAGGCCACGGTCAACTTCCTGGCCGACATGGGCGTGCAGGCGAGCACGTTGCAGGCCGGGCTGGTGCAGGCGACCAAGAGCACCGACACCCAGGCCCCGGCGGTGGCGTTCACGACCGTGCCGCCGATCTCGACCGTGGGCGCGGCGTACACGTTCTCCGGCACGGTGGCCGACGTGGGCGGTCAGGTCGGCGGCGTCGAGGTGTCCACCGACGGCGGCGACCGCTGGCACCCGGCCGCGTGGCAGGCCGGTCAGACGACGTGGAGCTACACCTACACGCCGAGCAAGTCCGGGCCCGCGAGCCTGCGCGTGCGCGCGGTGGACGACTCGGCGAACCTGTCCACCCCCGTGGTGTCCACGCCCGGCGTGAACCCGCGCACCTGCCCGTGCGGCCTGTGGACCAACGCCGACGCGCCCGACGTGCCCGACAGCGGTGACGCCTCGCCGCTGGAGCTCGGCGTGAAGTGGCGGGCGAACAGCGACGGCTACGTGCGCGGCGTGCGGTTCTACAAGGGGCCGGGCAACACCGGCACGCACACCGGCACGTTGTGGGACAAGAACGGCGCCCCGCTGGCCACCGGCACGTTCACCAACGAGTCCGCGAACGGCTGGCAGACGCTGACGTTCGCCCAACCCGTGGCCGTCACCGGCGGCGTCACGTACGTCGTGTCGTACTTCGCGCCCAACGGCCACTACTCGTACGACCTGGAGTACTTCTTCCAGCAGCCCCGCTACCTCGAACCGCTCACCGGCCCGAAGAACGGCGAGGACGGCCCGAACGGCCTGTTCCGGTTCGGCGGCCCCGGCTTCCCGACCCAGTCCCACTGGGGCAGCAACTACTGGGTGGACGTGGTGTGGGCGCCGGACCCCGGACCCGACCAGCGCGCGCCGCTGCGGGTGTCCACCACGCCGGTCGACGGCGAGGGCACGGTCGCGCTCACCCCGGTGATCTCCGCGACCTACGACGAGGCGATCGCGCCCGGTTCCGCCCAGTTCACCGTGACCGGGCCCAACGGCGCGGTGTCGGGCTCGACGGCGCTGTCCGGCGAGAACAAGACCGTCACGTTCACGCCGAGCCAGGCGCTGACCCCGAACACCGGCTACACCGTGGCGCTGCGCGTGTCGGACGCGGCGGGCAACCAGACGCCGCAGTCGACGTGGTCGTTCACCACCGGCGCGACCAGGCCCTCGACGTGCCCGTGCACGATCTGGGACGACTTCGCCCGGCCCGCCGTGTACGCGGCCGACGACGCCACGCCGATCGAGGTCGGCACCAAGGTCCGCTTCAACGGCAAGGGCGAGGTGCTGGGCGTCCGGTTCTTCAAGGGCACCGGCAACACCGGCACGCACACCGGCTCGCTGTGGTCGTCCACCGGCCTGCTCCTGGCCACCGGCACGTTCACCAACGAGACCGCGAGCGGTTGGCAGAAGCTGACGTTCGCCTCACCGGTGGTCGTGCAGGCGAACACCACCTACATCGTGTCGTACCACGCGCCGAACGGGCGCTACTCGGTCACCCCCGGCGACTTCGCGGGCAAGGGCGCGAGCTACGCGGGCCTGCGGGCGCTCGCCGACGGCGTCGACGGGTCCAACGGCGTCTACCGCTACGGCAGCGGCGGCTTCGCGCCGACCTCGACCTACAACGCGACGAACTACTGGGTCGACGTCGTCTACCGCAACGGCCTCAACGGCGACACCACCCCGCCGACCCTCACCGACCGCACGCCGGCCCCGGGCGCGACGGACGTGGTCGCCGGCAGCCCGGTGACGGTGACGTTCAGCGAGCCCGTCGACCCGGCCAGCGCCCAGATCTGGCTGACCGACCGGCGCGGCGCGCAGCTGACCGGCTCGGTGTCGCTGTCCGGCGACCAGCGGACCGTCACGTGGACGCCGTCGGGCAAGCTCATGCCGTTCACCCGCTACACCGCGAGCGCGCTGATCGCCGACGTCAACGGCAACCCGATGCCCGACCCGGTGACGTGGTCGTTCACCACCACCATGGTGGTGATCTGCCCGTGCACGCTGTTCAGCTCGGCGACCGTGCCGACGGTCACCTCGGCCGACGACGGCGGCGCCTACGAGCTGGGCGTCCGGTTCACCCCGACCGCGGGCGGCCGGATCACCGGCGTGAAGTTCTACAAGGGCGCGGGCAACACCGGCACGCACACCGGCACGCTGTGGTCGCCGAGCGGTCAGCAGCTGGCGACGGGCACGTTCACCGGGGAGACCGCGTCCGGCTGGCAGACGTTGACCTTCGCCGCGCCGGTGTTCGTGTCCGCGGGCCAGACCTACACCGCCTCGTACACCACGACCACCGGCCACTACGCCGTCGACGCCGGGTACTTCGACGGCTACTCGGTGGCCAGCGGGCCGTTGAGCGCGCCGTCGGGCCTGGACGGCGGCAACGGCGTCTACCGCGCGGGCGCGGGCCACCCGACGAACTCCTACGCGGGCGGCAACTACTGGGTCGACGTCGTCTTCCTGCCCAACGAGGACAACACCCCGCCGGTCGTCAACGGGCGCACGCCGCTCGACGGCGCGGGCGAGGTGGCCCGCACGTCGCCGCTGACCGCGTCGTTCGACGAGCCGGTGGACCTGAGCACGGCCCAGTTCGCGCTCGCCGACTCCGGTGGCGCGAAGATCGCGGGCACGCTGTCGCTGTCGGCCAACCAGCAGCAGGTGACCTGGACGCCGGCCGCGCCGCTGGGCGGCGGCATGACCTACACCGCGAGCCTGCGCGTCGCCGACGTCTACGGCAACCTGATGACCTCGCCCACGACCTGGTCGTTCACCACGACCACGGACGGGGACTGCCCGTGCTCGCTGTTCAGCGCGGCGACCGCGCCGACGGTCACCTCGGCCGACGACACCGGCTCCTACGAGCTGGGCGTCCGGTTCGTGCCGTCGGTGAGCGGGTCGGTGACCGGCGTGAAGTTCTACAAGGGCGCGGGCAACACCGGCACGCACACCGGCACGCTGTGGGACGCGGCGGGCACTCCGCTGGCCACCGGCACGTTCGCGAACGAGACGGCCACCGGCTGGCAGACGCTCACGTTCTCCTCGCCGGTGACCGTGATCGCCGGGACCACCTACGTGGCGTCCTACACCGCGCCGAACGGCCGGTACTCCGTGGACACCGGGTACTTCATGGGCAACGCGGTGACCAGCCCGCCGCTGAGCGCGCCGGCCACGGCCGAGGGCGCCCGCAACGGCGTCTACCGGGCCGGCCCCGGGTTCCCGGAGTCGTCGTACGCGGGCAGCAACTACTGGGTCGACGTCGTGTTCACCACCGGATGAGCGCCGCCCGGATGAGTGCACCCCGACCGCTGCTGCTGGTGGGCGGTGGCGGACTGGCCCGCGAAGTCCTCGCGGCCGTCCGCCTCCTGCCGGCGTGGCGACCCGTGGGCGCGCTGGACGACGACCCGGCGCGGCACGGCGCGGACCTCGACGGCCTGCCCGTCCTCGGCGGCACGGACCTCGTGCACTCGACGGACGCGGCGGTGCTGGTGTGCGTGGCAAACGCGCACCGGCCGCGCGGCAGGCTCGACCTCGTCGCCCGGCTCGGCCTGCCGGAGGACCGGTGGGCGACCGTGGTCCACCCGGCGGCCTCGGTGGCCGTCGGCGCGGAGGTGGGGCCGGGCACGGTCCTGCTGGCCGGTGCGGTGGTGACGGCGCCGTTGCGCTTGGGGGCGCACGTCGTGGCCATGCCGCACGTGCTGGTCACGCACGACGACGAGGTGGGCGACGGCGTCACGTTCGCCGGCCGCGCGTCGCTGGGCGGGTCGGTGCGGGTGGGGGAGGGCGCGTACCTCGGGCAGGGCAGTGCGGTCCGCGAGGGCGTGTCGATCGGCGCGGGGGCGGTGGTGGGCATGGGTTCGGTGGTGCTCGCCGACGTGCCCGCGGGTGAGGTCTGGGCGGGCAACCCCGCCCGGCGACTGCGAGAGGGGAACGGTTCGTGATCGACATCCCGCTGGTCGACCTGCGCGCGCAGCACGAGCAGGTGGCCGACGAGGTAGCCGACGGCTGGGCGGACGTGCTCAAGCACACCTCCTTCGTCGGTGGCCGCCAGGTCGCCGAGTTCGAGGCGGAGTTCGCCGCGTACCAGGAGGTGCCGCACTGCGTCGGCGTCGGCAACGGCACCGACGCCATCGAGCTGGCGTTGCGCGCCTTGGACATCGGGCCGGGCGACGAGTGCGTGCTGCCCGCCAACACGTTCATCGCGACCGCGGGCGCGGTGGCGCGGACGGGGGCCACGCCGGTGCTCGTCGACTGCGTGGCCGACACCGGCCTGATCGACGTCTCGCAGGTCGCGGAGGCCGTGACGCCGCGCACCAAGGCGTTGCTGCCGGTGCACCTGTACGGGCAGGCCGCGCCGGTGGAGGAGCTGCGGTCGTTCGGCGTGCCGATCGTGGAGGACGCGGCGCAGGCGCAGGGCGCGCGGCGGCACGGCGTGCCGGTCGGCGGGCTCGGCGACCTCGCGGCGACCAGCTTCTACCCCGGCAAGAACCTCGGCGCGTACGGCGACGGCGGTGCGGTGCTGACCACGTCGGCCGAGCTGGCCTCGGCGGTGCGGCTGCTGCGCGAGCACGGGTCGCCGCGCAAGTACGAGCACTCGGTGGTCGGGTTCAACAGCCGGTTGGACACGCTGCAGGCCGTGGTGCTGTCGGCGAAGCTGCGGCGGCTGGAGGGGTGGAACGAGCTGCGCCGTGCGGCGGCCGACCGCTACTCGTCGCTGCTGGCCGACGTGCCGGGCGTGACGCTGCCGGTGGTGCTGGAGGGCAACCTGCCGGTGTGGCACCTGTACGTGGTGCGGGTGGCGTCCCGGGACCGGGTGCTGGCGTCGTTGCACGAGGCCGGGATCGGCGCGGGCATCCACTACCCGACGCCGGTGCACCTGACGGGGGCCTACGTGCACCTGGGCCACGCGCCGGGTGACTTCCCGGTCAGCGAGGCGGTGGCGGGGGAGATCGTGTCGCTGCCGCTGTTCCCGGAGATCACCGTGGCGCAGCAGGAGCGCGTGGTGGCGGCTCTGCGGGAGGCCGTGCGATGAGCGACGTCTTCGTGCACCCGAACGGCCTGTGCGAGAGCTCCGACGTCGGCGACGGCACGCGCGTGTGGGCGTTCGCGCACGTGCTGCCGGGCGCGCGGGTCGGCCGGGACTGCAACATCTGCGACGGCGCGTTCGTGGAGGGTCGCGCGGTGCTCGGCGACCGGGTGACGGTGAAGAACGGCACCCTCGTGTACGACGGCGTGGTGTGCGAGGACGAGGTGTTCCTCGGCCCGAACGTGCTGTTCACCAACGACCTCCGGCCGCGTGCGGCGATCAGGCGCACCGGCGACGCCCTGCTGTCCACAGTGGTCCGCCGGGGCGCGACCCTGGGCGCGGGCACCGTGGTCGTCTGCGGGGTGGAGATCGGCGAGCACGCCTTCGCCGCCGCCGGGTCGGTGATCACGAAGGACGTCCCGGCCCACGCGTTCGTCGCGGGCAACCCGGCCACCCACAAGGGCTGGGTGTGCGCGTGCGGCCAACGCCTGGACCCGACCCTCACCTGCCCCGACTGCCACATCACCCACACCGCCACCGCCACCGGCCTGACCCCGACCGCCTGACCTGCGCCTTCACGCCTCCGTGGTGGCCGGTTCCGCCGCGGCGCGCCGCCGCTGCTCCCTGGCCACCCGCAGCAACGCCCCCGTCGCGCCGATCATGGTGAACACCAGCCCGGTCGCCACGCCGAAGCCGAGCAGGTCGAACGTCACCGACGCGATCCCACCCGACACCACGGCCGCCACCAGCGCGCTCGCCAGGCTCCGCAGCTGCTCGTCCTCACTGATCATCCGCACCCGGATCGCCGCGAACGCCGCCGCCAGGAACATCCCGACCAGCGCGAACAGCCCCAGGTAGCCGTTCTCGATCAACGTCAGCAGGAACTGGTTGTCCAGGATCGTGTACTTCGTCGGCAGGTACGTGCCGAACCCGCGCCCCAGCAACGGGTTCAGGTCGATCTGCTCCCACGCCGCCTCGTAGTCCGCCGTGCGCGCTTTCACGCTCGGGTCGTCCTCGATGTTGGAGAACATCCCGCGCAACGTCCCGAACAGCCCCGGCACCACCAGCGTCGCACCGAGGAACGCCCCACCGCCCACCACCGCCGTGGCGACCTTGCGCGGCCTCGGCAACGTGATGATCATGATCACCGCCCCGACCGCCATGCACAGCAGCGCCGTCCGCGACAACGACAGCAACGCGCCCAGCCCCACCAGCCCCAGGCACACGAACCAGCGCACGTGCGGCGTGCCGTCGTCCCGGGCCTTGAACACGTAGTGCACGCCCAGCGGCACGGCCATCGCGCACACCAGGCCGAACTCGATCGGGTGGTTCGTGGTGCCGGTCGGCCGGCGGAAGATCGACCGCGCCTCCATCGCCGAGTACCCGTTGTCCTGCACGCGCAGCCCCGGCAGCGACACGTACGAGGCCAGGTCCACCCCGAGCCCGAACTGCACCAGCCCGACGAACGCGATCACCGCCGCACAGCCCAGCAGCAGCTTGAGCACCCGGTCCAGCCGCTCCTTCGTGCGCACGGCGTCGCACACGAACACCGCGACCGCGATCATCGACGTGATCCGGATGATGCTGCTGTCGGCCACGGTCAGCTCGTCGGTCGGCAGCCAGCGCCGGGTCGCCACGCCGTAGGTCGCCAGGTGCGACGCCAGGTACAGCGCCACGGCCGTGCGCACGACGTTGCGCCCCTTGCCCATGCCGACGTCGTCGACCATCTGCCCGGACACCCACAGCACGCCCAGCAGCAACGCGACCACCAGCGCGGGCGGCAGGGTCATGGGCACGAACGACAGCACCAGCCGGGCCGGGATGATCAGCAGCGCCAGCAGGAACGCGCTCATCAACGTGGCGCCGTCCGCCCGCCGCCGCACGGGCCGCTCCGGCGGGAACCGCTCGGCCACGGTCAGGGTTTGTCGTCGTTGGTCGGCCACGCCGGGGCACCCGGGTTGCCGAGGTTGCGCGGACCCGGCGCGGCGATCTTCACCGTCTGCTCGCTGGCCGTCGGCTGCGGTCGGCGGACCGGTGGGCCGGGCGGACGGCGCGGCACGCCGTTGGGCGCGGGCGGGGGAGAAGCGGGAGCGGCAGCCGGCGGGGTGGCGGTGGCCGGAGGAGGCGTCACGGCGTCGTCCGCGGCGTCGCCCTCACGCGCCTCACGACGTCGCCGCAGGTGGTTCAGCACGCTGTCGCCGCCGAACGTGGCCGCCGTCGTCAACAGCATCAGCAGCACGAACGCCGCGCCCGCGTACCGGACCTTGCCGCCGATCTGCGCCTCGGCCTCGGTCGGGTTCACGATCACCTGCGAGGTGATGAACGTCGACGCCGGCGCCTTCAGCGCGGTCTGCTGCTCGTCCAGCTCCTTGGCCGCGAACTCCATCACCGTGGTGACCAGCCGCTCGGCCGCCTCCGGGGTGCCGCCGTCCGCGGTCACGAACAGGAACGGGCCGCCCATGCCGCCACCGGCCGCGGTGAAGTTCTCCGTCGAGTCCTTGTCGAGGCCGAGCGACTCCTTGCGGGTCTTCGGGTCGGCCAGGATCTGCGAGATGATCTGCGCGGTGGTCGTCAGGCTGCCGTCGAACGACAGCAGCGGGTTGACCCGCACCGCGTCCTCGGGCGAGATGTTCTCCGAGAACGAGCCGCCGGCCGACGGCGAGGTGAACACCATGACCCCGGTGGACTGGTAGCGGGTCGGGATGGACAGGAACACGCCGGCGGCCACGGCGACAGCCGTGATCGCCGCCGGCAGGGCGATGTACCACCGCCTGCGCAGCGTTCGCACGGCGCCCCAGAAGTCCATCCGCTCCCCGATCCACGTCTACCCCGCGGGCGTGCGCGCGGGGTGTTGTTACTCTGAAATCGGCCGACTCGCGCCCAGTCGTTACAGGTGGTGATGGACTTGACCCACCGGCGCGTGGTGTTCGCCGTCGTGGCCATCGTACTGGTCGTCGGCGCCTCGGTGGCGTACGTGACGTCGGTCGCGCGCGACACCCCGCCCGTGCCGGTGGCCGCGGTCGACGGCGACCTGATGTTCGTGGCGCTGACGGACGGGCGCGGCCGGGTCGAGCAGGCGCGCCTCGCCGATCCCGCCGCCCGCAGCGCGACCGCGATGACGTGCCAACGGGTGTACCGGGCCGCCGGCACCACGGTGTGCCTGAAGCTGGCCGGGCCGGGCCCGACCTACGCGGCCGAGGTGACGCGGGACGGCGGCGTGGCGCGGACCGTGCCGCTGCCCGGGGTGCCGAGCCGGGCGAAGGTGTCGGCGTCGGGGCAGGTGGTCACGTGGACGTCGTTCGTGACCGGCGACTCGTACTCGGTGCCCGGCGGGTTCTCCACCCGCACCGGGTACCTGGACCTGCGGACCGGCGAGGCGGTG
Source organism: Actinosynnema sp. NPDC002837 (assembly GCF_040295345.1). NCBI lineage: Bacteria > Bacillati > Actinomycetota > Actinomycetes > Pseudonocardiales > Pseudonocardiaceae > Actinosynnema > Actinosynnema sp. NPDC002837. Next base: position 17,290 of record NZ_JBEOVG010000076.1, on the reverse strand, counting down.
GAGTCGCTGGAGGGTTTCGCCGCCGTGGTCGAGGGGCGGCCGCACGCCGCGCAGGACGTGAACTACTGGGGGCTCACGGTCGCCGCCGACGACCGGACGTTCTACGCGACCCTGGCCTCGGGCGGGTACACCTGGCTGGTGAAGGGCGACCTGGCGGAACGTCGCCTGGAGTCGCTGCGGCGTGACGCGGAGTGCCCGTCGCTGTCCCCGGACGGCACGAAGGTCGCCTACAAGAAGCGCATCGGCAGGCTCGGGCCGTGGGAGCTGGCGGTGCTGGACCTGGAGACGGGCGAGGAGCGCAGGCTGCCGGGCACCGCCGGGGTCGACGACCAGGCCACCTGGCTGGACGACGAGCGGATCGCGTTCGCCGCCGTGCCGAAGGACGCCAAGCTCGCCTCGATCCACGTCGTGCCCGCCGACGGCTCGGCCGCCGCCGTGCTGATGATCTCCGATGCCACCTCGCCGTCCCCGCTCTGATCTTCGGCTAACGCCTCTCGTGGCACCGCGATTTCCTTGTGGTCGAAGGAAATCCTGCTGCATCGGAGGCGGAAGTTGTTATTCTTTGCGGGAAACGAATATTCGACCGCAAGAATCGTGTTACGCGGCAACGGTGGCACGGACCGCTGCGCCGGTCGGGCCAACCGCCGATGACGAACGCGCCGGCGCCGCTCCCGTCGTCCGCCCCGGCGATCCCGCCACTGCCGCCGGTCCGGTTGCCCTCGCTCACCGGGCTGCGCTTCCTCGCCGCGTTCGTCGTCTTCGGCTTCCACCTGCACGCCGGCGGGTTGTTCGCGGGCACGGGAGCCGAAGGCGTCCTCGAAGCGGTGTTCGGGCAGGGCGCGACCGGGGTCGGGTTCTTCTTCCTCCTGTCCGGTTTCGTGCTCACGTGGTCCGCGCGGGAAGGCGTGCCGGCGAGCGTCGGCCGGCGGCGCAGGGCGGCCAGGGTGCTGCCCAACCACGTGGTGGTCTGGGTCGTGGTGTTCGCCGGCCTCGCCTGGCTGGGCGGCGTGTCCGTGCTCTCGGGCGTGGTGGGGCTGTTCCTGCTCCAAGCCTGGGTGCCGGTCCAGTCGGTCTACTTCGGCGTCAACACGCCGGCGTGGTCGCTGTCGTGCGAGGCCGCGTTCTACGCGGCGTTCGCCTGGCTCCTGGCGCGGGTGGACCGCGTGCCGCGGCGGAGGCTCTGGGCGCTCGCGCTCGGCCTCATGGCCGCGGTGGTCCTGGTCCCGGTGATCGCCCTGCCGCTGCCCGCGGACCTGGAGTACTGGTTCGTCTACGTCTTCCCGGTGACCCGGGCGCTGGAGTTCGTGCTGGGCATGGCGCTGGCCCGGATCGTGCGCGCCGGCCGCTGGCCCCGGCTGCCCCTGTGGCGGGCGGGCGCGCTCGCGGTCGCCGGGTACGTCGGCTCCGGTCACCTGCCGGGCACGTTCGGCTACGTCGCCGGCACGGTCGTCCCGCTGGCGCTGCTCATCCCGGCCGCCGCGGTCGCCGACATCACCGGCGCGCGGTCACCGTGGCGCGGCCGCACGGCGGTGTTCCTCGGCGAGGTCTCGTTCGCCTTCTACCTGGTGCACCAGGTGGTGATGCGGGCGGCGGAGGCGCTCGGGCCGCACGACGTCGCCCTGGCCGGGGCGATCGGGATCGCCGTGGCCGTCCTGGGCGTCTCGCTCGGGCTGGCGTGGCTGCTGCACCGGCTCGTCGAACGGCCGGCGCAGCGCCGCCTGCTCAGGCCGGCAGCTCCCGCCTGAGCACCTTCTCCAACTCGTGCCCGGCCGCGTCCCACGACCGGCCGGACACGCTCGCCGACGCGGCCCGGGCCACCGCGTCGAAGTCCGGTGACGTGACCACGTCGGACAGCGCGCGGGCCAGGTCGTGCGGTGTCGCGGGCGCGTACCGGACGTGGTCGTTGTCCAGCACGACCCGGTTGTGCGCGGCGTCGTTGACGACCGGCAGGCACCCGGCGGCCAGCATCTCGTGCGGCACCAGCGAGACGTTCGTCATCGACAGCGTGAGGCCCGCGTAGCACCGGTTGTAGATCTCGTTGAGCCGGTCGGGCGTGACCAGCCCGTGGTCGACGTGCCGCGGGCCCAGCGAGCCGATCTTCTCCCCGTACGTGTGGATCACGACGTCCGGGTGCCGCTCGGCGAAGATCTCCAACGCCAGCAACCCGATCTCGATCGCCCGCCGGGGCGCCAGCCGGCGCGCGTAGAACACCACGCCGTCCCGCCGCACGCCCTCGGTCAGGTGGTAGCGGTCCGCGTCGCAGCCGAAGTCGAAGTGGTCGGCCGCCATCCCCGTCTCGGCGCGCACCTTGTCGGCCAGGAACCGGCCGGCGGTGAAGCCGTGGAACCCCATCCGGTAGGTGTTCTCCGCCAACGCCGAGAGCCCTCCGACCGGGAAGAACCACGGCTCGTAGTCCTGCACGAGGTAGAACCGCCTGCCCGCGCACGGGTCGTTGAACGCCGGGTAGGCCGTCATCCAGGCGGTGGCGAACACGGCGTGCGCGTCGGCCATCCCGTCCGCCACGTCGTGCACCGACCCGCGGAAGCCCGGGAACGCCGACCTGATCACCTGCTCGTGGTCGGCCGCACGGCTGCCGTACACGTCGTACAGGTACAGCCGGCACGTGTGCCCCACCGACTCCAGGTGCTCGATCAGCCGGAACATCGTGGTGTGCCCGCCGGAGCCCGGTGAGGGCGGCGTGCTGACCCAGTTGACCACCAGCCGCCCGTCCTCCGGCACCGGCGGCACGACCACCGGCCGCCGCGCGCCGATGTCCGCCGCGCGCACGTCCTCCAGGCGCACCGGGAACACCTCGGCGCCCGCGCCGAGCCGCCGTGCCGCACGGCCGAGCGCGCGGGCGCCGACCTGACGCACACCCTGTTCGCGCATGATGCGCGTGACCTGGTGCGCCCGCCGTCGCAACTGCCGGACGACCCTCACGCGCCACTCCTCCGCAACAGGCCCAGCACCTCGTGGCGCAGGGGGAACACCACGGCCGCGTACGCCAGCGACGCCAACGCGCCGCCCACCAGCAGCCGCCACAGGGCGCCGTCGAGGACCCACTGCACGCCCGACGCCACCAGGACCATCACCACACCGCCGGCCACCGGCCGCGCGACCGCCGCGCCCAAAGCCCGCGCCCGCAACCCGTAGGGCCGGAAGGCGATCAGGTACGCGGGCACGATCACCACGAGCACGACCACGCTCTGCGCCAGCGCCACGCCCCGGATGCCGTCCAGGTGCGCGCCCAGCGCCAGCAGCGGCACGAGCGCGGCCAGCCACACCAGGTGGATGACCAGGATCGCGCGCGACCGCCCGGCGCCGGCCAGGTAGTCGTACCCGAGCTCCAACGCCACCCGCAGCGCTCCCAGCAGCACCAGCAACGCCAACGCCTGCGCGGCCGGCGCCCACCGCTCGCCGTACACCGTGCGCACGAGCGGGTCGGCCAGCGCCGCCAGCAGCACGCACGCGGGCACCGTCACCAGCGCGAGCAGCCGCAACGCACGCGCGAACGTACGCGCGAACAGCTCCGGATCATCTCTGACCTGCGCGAACGCCGCCAGTGACACGCTGCGCACCGGCTGCGAGAACGCGCCGACCGGCCAGTTCGCCAGGTTGAACGCGAGCAGGTAGAACCCCAGCGGCACCGTGCCGAGCACGCCGCCCACGATGACGTAGTCGACGTTGAGCACCCCGAACACGAGCAGGCTCGCACCCGCCAACGGCAGCCCGAACGCCAGCACCTCCCGTGCCCGCGCCGGGTCGAACCCCGGTCCGTAGCGCTTCGGCGTGTAGGCGAACATCACCACCGCGGCGACCAGGTTGGTGGCGATCCGCGACCACGCCAGGCTCCACGCGCCGAAGCCCAGCAGCGCGAGCACGACCACCACGGCCGTGCCGACGACGAACGCCGACGTGTCCGCGACGAACTTGTGGTCCTGCCGGAACTCGCGTTGCAGCACGGCGCCCGGCACCGCCGACGCGCCGGCGACCACCAGCGACAACGACATGAGCTGGATCACGCCCGTCGCCTGCGGCGTGTCCATCGCCTCGGCGAACCACGGCGCGCCGAGCACGCACAGCAGCGCCAACAGCGCGCCGGACGCGATGGACAGCGTCGTCACGGTGGGCGCGAGCTCCTCGACCGGGCGTTCGCTGCGCACCAGGGCGACGCTCACGCCCATCTCGCTGACGCTCATCACGATGTTGAGCACCACCAGCGCGACCGCGAACACGCCGAACTGCTCCGGTGCGATCAGCCGGGCCAGCAGGACGCCGACACCCACCTGGCCCAACCGCTGCACCAGGCTGTTGACCACGCTCCACCGGATCGCCGAACCGACCTTGCGCCGCAGCTCCGGCCGCCCGGTCACCGGCGGCTCCACCTCGGCGGTCACTGGCCGCGCCACTTCCAGACCTGCTTGCCCACGACGCCTGCGCCGCGCTTGACCAGGTGGCTGCCGACGAACAGCTGCGTGCGGCTGCACACCCTCGGCCCCACCGCCCGTCGCCGCCGCAACGCCCGGTACTCGGGCAACCGCGCCGCGTCGGGGAACACCCGCCGGGCGAACGCCTCCAGCTCGTCCACCGGGATCTCGTCGAGCCGGTCCCGGTCGTAGGCGCGCACCGCCCGCCACAGCGCGTCCTTGGCGATCGACCGGTCGGCCAGCGCCCGCAGCCGCGCCGGCAGGTCGGGGTGCTCGGCGAAGAACCGCTCGAACACGGCCTGCCGCTGCTCCAGGTCGGCGAAGAGCGACGAGAACTGCGTGCGCATCATGCTCTGCTGGTGCACGCGGTAGTACGCGGCGGGCTTGCCGCGCACGTAGCCGATGTCGGACACCGCGGCGATGCGCATCCACATCTCCAGGTCGCCCGCGTGCGGCAGGTCGGGCCGGTAGCCGCCGACGGCCTGCTGCACCGACGTGCGCACCACGGCCTCGGGCGAGGACAGCACGTTCTGCCCGGTGCGGCATCGCGCCTCGATCCAGTCCACACCGGACCAGACCGTGCGGCCGGCCGGCGGGGCGATCACGGACGGCAGGTTGTCGTGATCGGTGTAATAAACAACACGTCCGTACACCATGCCGACGTTCGGGTTCGCCTCGAAGACCTCGGCGGCACGGGCCAACGCGCCCGGCGCGAGCAGGTCGTCGGCGGACAGCAGCACGGTGTAGTCGGCCTTGGCCCACTCCAGCAGGCCCTCGTTGTAGGTCGCGATGTGGCCCTGGTTGACCTCGTGCCTGCGGCCCTCGACCCGGGGGTCCCGCGTCAACTCGGCCACGACCTCGGGCGTCTCGTCGGTGGACGTGTCGTCGATGATCAGCACCCGCACGTCGACACCGGGTTGGTCGAGCACGCTCTTCACGCACGCGCGCAGGAACCGCGCGTAGTTGTAACACGGGATGACGACGTCGACCGTTGGTCGTGCCGGGGGCTCAGTCACGCTCTACTCATCGTGCGCGACCGCGGATCGTTAACGGCGCGGCCCCGATCCCGATGTACGGGACACGAGGGAAGGGGTTCCATGGACCACGTCGTGCTGACGCGCTTCAACCTGCCGTCCGTCGGGGCGGAGAGCGTCGTGCGGGCGCGGGAGGGGTGGTTGACCGAACGCGTCGGGCTGTTCGAGCGGTACTGCCTGCCGTCCGTGGCGGCGCAGACGTCCTCGGACTTCCGGTGGCTCGTCTACTTCGACCCGGAGAGCCCGCGGTGGCTCAAGGACCGCATCGAGGCGCACGGCGACGCGTACACGCCCGTGTTCCGCACGCAGGTCAGCCGCGACGAGCTGGTCGAGGACATCGCCAAGCTCTTCCCGGTCAAGGGCGACGAGCTGATCACCACCAACCTCGACAACGACGACGGCCTCGCCGCGGACTTCGTCGCCCGGCTCCAGGCGCAGCCGTCCACCGGTCGCCGCACCGCCCTGTACCTGGCGAACGGGCTGGTCAAGAGCCCGACCGGGTTGTTCGCGCACCACGACCGCGACAACGCGTTCGCCTCGATGCGGGAGAGCTGGGACGCGCCGGTGACGTGCTGGGCCGACTGGCACAACCGGCTGCACCGGCACGCCGAGGTGGTGTCGCTGGGCGGACCGCCCGGCTGGCTCCAGGTCGTGCACGGCGGGAACGTGAGCAACCGCACCCGCGGCAGGCTGGTCGCGCCCGCGCCGCACCGGGCGCTGTTCGGCGCGGCGCTGGACGACGTGCCGGAGCCCGCCGGCGGTGTGCTGGCCCGTGACCGGTTCGTCGGTCACCCGCTGCGGTCGGCGCGTGACGGGGCCCGGTACGTGGTCAAGACCGCGGCGATGCGGCTGCTCGGCCCGGACGGCTTCGAGAAGGCGAAACGGGTGCTGGCCGCGCGGACGTCGAGGTGAAGCCGACCCGTGCGGCGCTGGCGCTCGCCCTCGTCGCGACCGCGTGCACGGCCGAGGCGCAACGGCTGGCCGACCCGCCACCGGTCCTCGCCGGCCCGTCCGTCGACTACTACAAGCAGTGGGCCAACGGACCCAACCCGACCGGCGACCCGGCCGTGTTCCCGATCAACGTCTGGATGCAGGACCCGTCCGGCGTGGAGAACGGGAAGAAGCTCGGCCGGGCGTTCCCGGAGATCGGCGTCGACTTCGGCATCGGGCTCTGGGAGGACGAGTGGTGGTACCTCCGCCAGGAAGGGCTGCACGAGACCGACTGGCGCGTGTACGTGGACGGCACGCGCGTCGACGCGGTCCTGGCCGACACCGCGCACGCACGCAACTACGTCGGCTACCTGATCGCCGACGAGCCGGACATGACCAAGGTCTACGGCGACGTGTTCCACCCGGACATGCAGCCGTCGGCGATCGTGAAGGCCGCCGACGCGGTGCGCGCCGAGGACCCGTCCAGGCCGACGTACCTCAACTTCAGCCCGTGGATGGGCACGCCGACCGGCGAGATCGGCTACGGCTACATCGAGGAGTCCTACGAAGAGGACATGCGGACCTACTGCTCGGCCGCGGACATCGCGTCGGCCGACTACTACGGCTGGACCCACCCCGACCGCAACCACACCGTCGGCGCGTACAGCTACGGGCAGGTCATCGACACGATGCGCAAGTGGTGCGGCCCGGACAAGCCGCTGTACGGGTTCGTCGAGACGGGGCACCCGCACGACCGCGGCGAGATCATCGACCCCGACCAGCTCGAATCGGCGGTGTGGAACACGATCCTGCACGGCGCCACCGGCATCAACTACTTCGCGCACAGCTTCTACACCGACGGGACGGGGGAGTACTCCAGCATCCTGACCCGCCCGGAGATCACCGCCCGCGTCGCCGCCGTGAACGCGCGGTTGAAGTCGTTGGCGCCGGTGCTCAACGCGCCGAACGCGCCGGGCGTGACCGCGTCGAGCGACAACGGCATCCCGGTCTCCGTACTGCACAAGGATCCGGGCATGCACAAGCAGCTCGGCGACACCCGCTGGGTGCTGGCGCAGACCGACGGCACCAAGGACCACCCCCGCAGCCTCGCCGCCCGCGTCACGCTCACCGTGCCGGTGTCGTCGGGCACGGCCACGGTGGTGGACGAGGACCGGACCGTGCCGATCGTGGACGGCCGGATCGTGGACGACTTCGGGCCGTACCAAGTCCACGTGTACCGGTTCTGACGGCTAACGGCGGGGCGCCGGCCGGCGATGGGGGCAGTGGACCCCAACCCACGGAGGCCGATCGTGCTCAGACAGATCCGCAAGGCGCCGGCGGTGTGCGGCGCGGTCGCCCTGGGAGCGGCGCTGCTGCTCGGACCGTCCGGGACGGCCGTGGCGGCCCCCGTGCGCGTGCTCGGCTACGTCGCCAACAACGGCGGCGGGGTGTCGGTGCTGGACACCGCGACGAACGCCGTCACCGCCACGCTCGTCGACTCCGCGGGCGACTCGCCCTACGGCGTCGGCGTCGCGTTCGACGGCACGCGCGGCTACGTGACGAACGTCCGGGACGACACGCTCACCATCATCGACACGCCGACCAACACCGTGGACGCGTCCGTGCCGGTCGGCGACGGCCCCGCCGGCGTCGTCGTGTCGCCGTCGGGTGGGCACGTGTACGTGTCGAACTACCTGGCGGGCACGGTGTCCGTGGTGGACGCGGCCACGTCGACGACCACCGAGACCATCCCGGTCGGCGCGAACGCCGACGGCATCGCGATCGCGCCGGACGGCAGGCGGCTCTACGTCGCCCACGACGTCGCGGGCCCCGGCACGGTCTCCGTGGTGGACACCGCGACGAACGCGAAGGTCGCCGACATCCCGACCGGCAACACCCCGACCGCCGTGGCCGTGACCCCCGACGGCGCGAAGCTCGTCGTGGTCAACAAGCTGTCGAACACCGTGTCCGTGGTCGACACCGCGTCCAACGCCGTGATCGGCGCGGTCCCGGTCAGCTTCATCCCGCACGGCGTCGCGATCTCCCCGGACGGCGCGCGCGCCTACGTGACCAACAGTGAAGGCCACAGCCTGTCGGTGGTCGACGTCAACGCGCTGACGCAGGTGGCCCGGATCCCGGTGGGCAGCAGGCCGATCAGCGTCTCCCTGACCCCGGACGGCGCGAAGGCCTACGTGACGAACTACAACAGCGACACCGTGTCCATCGTGGACACCACGACCCTGGCGGTCGTCGGCACGGTCCCCGTGGGCGCGAACCCGGTCGGCATCGCGATCCACGCCGTACCCCCGGCACCCACCAAGCTGACCGCCGGCCACGCCCAGCTGCAGCTGCGCCTGCTCGGCTTCACCGCGCGCGGCCTGGACGCCACCCTCACCGAGTCCCACACGGGCAAACCGGTGGCGGGCAAGCAGATCTCCTTCCGCACGGTCAAGGGCCACCCGCTCTGCACCGCCACCACGAACGCCTACGGCAAGGCGCAGTGCGACGCCAACGTACCCCTGCTGGTGGGCCTGGCCACCCTGCTCCAGGGCTACACGGCGAGCCACGCGGGCGACCTGACCCACGGCCGTTCCGCCGCGCACGGCTCCATCGCCCTCACCCTGCTCTGACCCGGCAGAGCCCGGCCGCCACCAGGACCGCGACGAGCAGCGAGCCGATGGCCGCGTGCACGGCCGTGCCGAAGGCGGCGAACTGGAGCAGGAAGCCGAAGGCGACGGACGACACCAGCCGCGCCAACGCCTGCCCCGTCTGCACCACCGCCAGCCCGGACGCCCGCAACGACTCCGGCACGAGCGCGCTGACGCGGGCGGACAGGACGCCGTCCGTCGCGGCGTAGAAGAGCCCGTGCAGCAACAGGGCCGCACCGACCCCGGCGTAACCGGTGCCGGCGGCCAGCAGCAGCACGTACACGCCCAGCAGCAGCACGTGCCCGCCCAGGAACACCGGCCACCGGCCGATCCGGTCGGCCAGGCGTCCCACCGGCGCGGCGGCGAGGAGGAACACCAGAGCCGTGCCCAACGGCAACAGCGGCAACAGGTGCAGCGGCGCGCTCGTCGCCTTCTGCACCAGGATGAACACGAACGCGTCCGACAACGTCGCCAGGCCCAGCACCGCCGACGCGACCGCCAGCCGCCGGTACCCCGCCTCCCGCAGCAGCGCGAGACCCGCCTTCACCGACGGCCGCGGCCCGGTCGGCGCGGGGCGCGGGTTCTCCCGCACGAACGCCACCAGCACGATCAGCCCCACCACCGCGAAGCACGCGCTCACCACGAACACCGGGCCCGCGACCGTGCCGACCCAGTACAGCAGCAGGAACGTCACCAACGGCCCGAGCAGCGCGCCCACCGTGTCCATGCTCCGGTGCAGCCCGAACGCCGCGCCCAACCGGTCCGGCGGCGTGGCCAACGAGATCAGCGCGTCCCGCGGCGCGGTGCGCAGCCCCTTGCCCGCGCGGTCCGCCGCCATGGTCGCGCCGATCCCGAACGCCGACGCGCCCACGAGCGGGAAGATGAGCTTCGTCACCGCCGACAGCCCGTAACCGACCGCGGCGACCGCCTTGTGCCGGTGCGTCCGGTCCGACAGGTGCCCGCCGACGAGCCTCAGCACCGCCGTCGCACCGGTGTACAGGCCGTCGAGGACGCCGAACTGCGCGTAGCTCAGGTTGAGCGTGAACAGCAGGTAGACCGGCATGAACGCGGTGACCATCTCGGCCGAGACGTCGGTCAGCAGGCTCACCGCGCCCAACGCGACGACCGTGCCGGGAACCCTGCCCCTGACCCGCTCGCCGGGCCGGACGGACGCAACGTACATGCCCCCGATATCGGTCACGTGCGGTAACCGTTACCGCCGTTCGGGCACGTCGTAACGGGGACCACCCGGAACCCGATGACGCGGGTATGCCGGACATAGCGCAGGCCCGCGTTCGCGTGGGCGCCGTCGACGTGTGGTCCGTCCGCGAGTCCGGTGTGGCCGACCACGTCGCCGAGGCCTGGCGACGGGCCGAGGGCGGCGCGATCGTCACGGCCAACGTGGACATCGTGCGCGCGGCGACCCGCAGCCCCGAGCTCGCGGCGCTGATCGCCGAGTCCGAGCTGGTCGTCGCCGACGGGATGCCGGTCGTGTGGGCGGGCAGGCTCGCGGGCGTCCCGGTGCCCGAACGGGTCACCGGGTCGTCGCTGGTGTTCACCCTCGCCGAAGCCGCCGCCCGCGAGGGCCGTTCGCTCTACCTGCTCGGCGGTGAGCCCGGCGTGCCGGAGAAGGCCGCCGACGCGCTGCGCGCCCAGTACCCCGGGCTGCGCGTGGTGGGCACGGACTCGCCGCCGTTCGGGTTCGAGACCTCCGCCGCGGCCACCGCCGGGACCGTCGCCAAGGCCGTGGGGGCCAAGCCGGACCTGGTGTTCGTCGGCCTCGGCTTCCCCAAGCAGGAACGCCTGATCCGACTCCTGCGCGCCGAGCTGCCCGCGTCCTGGTTCCTCGGCTGCGGCGCGGGCATCCCGATGGCCGCGGGCGAGTTCCGGCGCGCCTCGGGCGCGGTGCAGAAGCTGGGCGCGGAGTGGCTGCACCGCCTCGCGCTCGAACCGCGCCGCCTGGCCAGGCGCTACCTGCGCGACGACCTGCCGTTCGCGTTCCGCCTGCTCGGGGGCGCGCTGCGCACCCGGTTGCGCCGCTCGACCGCCGACGGAGTCGGCGACCAGCCCGGGGAGCAGAAGTGCCGCTAGCCGTCGTCGTCGTGACCTACCACAGCGCGGACGTCGTCGAGGACTGCCTGAAGTCCGTGGCGATCGCGCTGGAGTCCATTCCGGACAGCCGGGTCGTGGTGGTGGACAACGCTTCCACCGACGACACCCTGGCGGTCGTGGCACGGGTCGCGCCGCACGCCCAAGTCGTCGCCCGCGCGTCCAACGACGGCTTCGCGGCGGGCGTCAACGCCGGGTTCGCCGCCGCGCCGGACTGCGACGTGCTGGTGCTCAACCCGGACGTCCGGCTGCACCGCGACGCCGTCACGCTGCTGCGCGCCGCGCTCGCGCTGCCCGGCACCGGCATCGCGGTGCCCCGGCTGGCCGGTCCCGACGGAGCGCCGCAGCTGTCGTTGCGCCGTGCGCCGAACCCGTTGCGCGCCCTGGGCGAAGCGCTCCTCGGCGGCACGCGGGCCGGCCGGTCCGAGGCGCTCGGCGAGCTGGTGGTCGACCCCCTCCGGTACGAGACGGCCGGCACGGCGGACTGGGCGACCGGCGCGGCGTGGCTGATCTCCCGCGAGGCGCGCGAGGCGACCGGCGTGCTGGAGGAGCGGTACTTCCTGTACTCGGAGGAGACCGAGTACATGGTGCGCGCGGGCGAGCGCGGTTACGCCATCCGCTACGAGCCGCGGGCGCGTGCCGTGCACCTCGGCGGCGAGCAGTCGACGTCGCCGGTGCTGTGGTCGATGGCCACCACGAACCGGGTCCGCGCGGTCCGCGAGCGCGACGGCCGCCCGGCCGCCTTCGCGATGTGGTGCGCCGTGCTGCTGAACGAGCTGCTGCGCGTGCCGCGCGGCGCCAAGCACCGCAAGGCCGTCGGCGACCTGCTGCGCTGGCGGCGGTGGCCGGCCCGCCCCGGCGCGGACCCCGAACCCGGCTGGGTGTGCTTCTCCGCGCAGGACTGGTGGTACCACAACCGGGCGCACTCGGACTTCCAGCTGATGCGGTCGATGGCCGCGCACCGCAGGGTGCTCGTGGTCAACAGCATCGGCATGCGGATGCCGACCCGCGGCAACAGCACCCACGTGGCCCGGCGCGTCCTGCGCAAGCTGCGCAGCGTGGCCAAGTTCGTGCGCCGGCCGATGCCGGACTTCTACGTGATGTCCCCGTTGCCGCTGCCGTTCTACGGCTCGCCGTTGCTGCGCAAGGTCAACGCCGTCCTGGTCCGCGCCCAGGTGCGGCTGGTCGCCCTCGCGCTGGGCCTGCGCACGCCGGTGATCATGGTGACGATCCCCACCGCCTGGGACGTCGTCGCCCCGATGCGCCGGCACAGCCTGGTGTTCAACCGCTCGGACCGGCACTCGGACTTCCCCGAGGCCGACCGCGCGTCCATCGAGGCGTTGGAGGAGCAGCTGCTGGCCAACGCCGACCACGTCGTGTACGTCAGCCACGCGTTGATGGACGAGGAGCTGCCGCGCACCGGCTCCCGCGCCCACTTCCTCGACCACGGCGTGGACGTCGACCACTTCACCGCGCGGCCGGAGCACGAGTGGCCGTCGGACGTCCGCGCGATCCCCGGCCCGCGCATCGGCTTCTTCGGCGCGCTGGACGACTTCGTGGTCGACTTCGACCTGCTGGAACGCGTCGCCGCCGAGCTGCCGCACGCGTCCCTGGTGCTGATCGGCGACGCGACCCACCCGATGGAGCGCTTCGACAAGTACCCGAACGTGCACTGGCTGGGCTTCCGCCCCTACACCACGATCCCGGCCTACGGCTCGGCGTTCGACGTGGCGATCATGCCCTGGCAGGACAACGACTGGATCAAACGGTCCAACCCCATCAAGCTGAAGGAGTACCTGGCCCTGGGCCTCCCGGTGGTCAGCACCGACTTCGCCGAGCTGGCCGGCTACACCGACCGCGTCCGCGCCGCCCGCACCCACGCCGACTTCGTCGACGCCCTGCGCACCACCCTCGCGACCGGCCCCCTGCTGCCGCCGCACGCCCTCCGCGCCTCGGTCGAACCGCACTCCTGGCACGCCCGCACCCTGACCCTCCTCACCCTGACCACCGCGAGGGACCCTCGACTCCACGACCCGGTCTGAGGTTGCGCGGCTGTGTGCTGCGCCGCGAACCTCGCCGTCTTGCCCAAGAGGGGTGGCCGGCGCATCTAGTGTGGGTGTCGTGCAGCCACTGCCCCCGAACGCCCCGTCGCGGATCGGCGACTACACGCTGCTCGCCGCCCTCGGCCGCGGCGCGATGGGGTCGGTCTACCTGGCGCGGTCACGCGGCGGGCGGCCGATCGCGGTCAAGGTCTCGCGCGCCGAGCTGGCCGACAACCCCGAGTTCCGCGAGCGCTTCCGCCGGGAGGTCGAGATGGCGCGCGCGGTCGGCGGCTTCTGGACCGCCACCGTGGTGGACGCCGACCCCGACGCCGACCGGCCGTGGATGGCCACCGAGTACATCCCCGGCCCGAGCCTGCAGCAGGCCGTCCAGGACCACGGCCCCCTGCCCGAACGCGCCGTGCGCCGCCTCGCCGGCGGCCTGGCAGAAGCGCTGGTCGCGATCCACGGCGCGGGCCTGGTGCACCGCGACCTCAAGCCGTCGAACGTGCTGCTGGCCGACGACGGCCCCCGCGTGATCGACTTCGGCATCGCCCGCGCCTTGGAGCACTCCGCGCTCACCGAAGCGGGCATCGTGTTCGGCACCCCCGGCTACCTGTCACCCGAGCAGGTCGTCGGCCAGAAGATCACCACCCAGAGTGACGTGTTCGCGCTCGGTTCGGTGCTGGTCTACGCCGCGACGGGCGGTGGGCCGTTCGGCGAGGGCGCCACGTCCGCGCTGGTCTACCGCGTGGTCCACCAGGACCCGGACCTCTCCCGCGTGCCGCCGGGCCTGGTGCCGCTGATCGTGCCGTGCCTGGTCCGGGAGCCGGCGAACCGCCCGACGCCCGCACGCCTGCTGGAGGCGATCGGCCCGCCGTCCGCCGAACCGTCCTGGCTCCCCGCACGCGTCCGCACCATGGTCGAGCAACGGCACACCGAGCTGGGCAAGCTGCCCGCCAAGCCGCCGACCCGCGTGCTGGTGGACGAGCCGCCGCCCAAACCGCCGACCCTCGTCACCCCCGCGCCGGTGCAGCCACGCACCCCGACCGCGGCGCCCGTCCGCATCGACCCCGCGCCCAAGGAGGTCCGCCCCACCGGCGTCCGGTTCAAGACCTCCCGCGCGGTCGGCCTGAGCTGGGCCGGTGCGAACGCGCTGGCCGCCGTCGTGACGGGCTCGATCGCCGACGCCGCCTCCGGCGCGCCCGACGCGGTGCGGGCGGCCGCGTTCCTCGGGTTCCTGGCGTTCGCGCTGGCCGGCATCCGCCTCCTGGTCGGCGTCGCGCGCTCGCCGCTCACCCTCGACGTCGGCCCCGACGGCATCACGCTGTCCAACGGCGAGCAGTCGCGCCGCCTCCCGTGGTACGCGATCGCCCGCGTGAAGGTGGAGGCGCACCACGCCCGCCCGTGGCTCGTGGTCTGGCTGGTCGCCGCCGCCAAGACCCCGGACACGCTGGGACGCGGCAGCTTCACCAAGCACAAGGGCGGCCTGCGCGTCTACCCGATCTCGCACGAGCGCTACCGCAAGCGCCGCGACCGGGACGTGGTCGAGCTGCGCTCCGCCCTCGCCTGGTACGGCTCCGCCGCCTACGACCCCCGATAGGGTGCCCGCCGTGGACGAGCCTGAAGAGCAGCCGGTGAAGTCGGGCCTGAGCCCGCACGAGCTGGCGCTGGACCTGCTGGGCCGCATCGACCGCGCCCGCGACTACGGCCGGGAGCGCGCGGCCCGGTTCAGCCGCCGGGCGACCGCGCTCAAGGTCGGCCTGCTGACCATGTCCGCGACCGCGACGATCATCCTGGGCTGGCAGGACCTGGACTTCTGGACGGGTCTGGCGTTCTCGCTGGTCGCGTTGACCACGGTGTTCGCCGTGCTGGAGCCGTACTTCGCGTGGCGGCCCCTGTGGGTGCTGATGGAGGAGTCCATCTCCCGCTTCCACCGGCTGCACGACGACGTCAGCCACTACCTCGCGGACACGCCGAGCGACCGGGTCGACGCCGCCAAGGTCGCCGAGATGTTCGCCGAGTACCAGGCGATCTGGGACCGCCAGAACACCCGCTGGGGCGAGTTCCGGCGGATCAGCGACCGCTGAACGTCGCCCTGCCCGGACCGTCGGCCAGGAACGACCGCACCGCGCCGCGCAGGTCCTCGGTCTCGAACAGCTCGGCCGCGATCGCGGTGACGTGCTCGTTCGCCTCGGGCACGCCGCCGCTCTCGAAGTGCGCCAGCACCCGCTTGGTCGCCGCGTGCGCCACCGTGGGCCCGGTCGCCAGCGCCGCGGTGAACTCCAGCGCCGCGTCGTCGAAGCCCTCGTCCGGCAGCACCCGGTTGACCACGCCCCACCGTTCCAGCGTGGCCGCGTCGTAGCGCTCGCCGGTCATCACGAGCTCCTTGGCCCGACCGACACCGGCCCGCGCGGCCAGCCGCTGCGTGCCGCCCATGGTCGGGGTCAGCCCGACGACCTTCTCCACCAACCCGAACGTCGCCCGCCGCGCGGCCAGGACGAGGTCGCACGCCACCGCGACCTCGAACGCCCACGTCAGGCACAGCCCGTGCGCGGCGAACACGGTCGGGAACGGCAGCGCGGCCACCCGTTCGGTCAGCTCCAGCATCTGGTCGAGCAGGACCTTGGCCCGCGCGGACGTCTCCTGCGCGGCGAACAGCCCGACGTCGACACCGCCGCTGACGACCTTGCCCTCGAAGCGGATCAGCAGCGCACGCGCGGGCCGCTCCTCCAGGTCCTCGACCGCCGCCTCCAGCAGGTCGTGCAACTCGGCGGTGTAGAGGTTCAGCGGGGGAGCGTCCACGGTGAGGACGGCGAGCCCCACGGCGTCCCGCTCCAGCCGGACCTGTTGCGCTGCCACGGGCGGGGACTTTACACGCGTCCGGAATGGCGAAAACCACGTGTCCGAATGGCCCAGCGCAGGTGAGAATCTGCCAATGAGTTCCTGGACCGTTCAGCCTGAACCGGTTGACAGCCCGACCGCGGTCGCGGTGATCCGCACGTACTTGACCGACATCATCGGGCGCTACTACGGCCGACCGGCCGTGCCCGAGGAGGTCGACCGGGCGATCGCCGACGACCCGACCGACGACCTGGCGGGGTTCTTCGTCGGTCGTCGCGACGGGGCGGTGCGAGGATGCGTCGGCTTCCGCATGGTTGACCGCGAAATGGCGGAGATGAAGCGGATGTTCGTCGATCCGGCCGCTCGCGGCACCGGCGGCGGAGCGGCGCTGCTCGCGGCGGTCGAGGAGGCGGCTGTCTCATTTGGTGCTGCGGCCATTCGCCTCGACACCCGTACTGACCTGGTCGAAGCGCGGGCGTTGTACGCGCGGCACGGCTACCGTGAGGTGCCCGCGTTCAACGACGACCGCTATGCGGAGCACTGGTTCGAAAAGCGGCTATAGGGGCCATTGGGTTCCCATATCACCGTTGTGATGTGTCTCACTTGACACTGAATAAACGTCACAGTTGAGTATGTGGCGAAAGTCGGCCGCGGAATGAAATGGGGATCAGTCCAGTGGCTTTCGCCGTTGAGTTGACATTTCGTGATGCGCGCCAGGTGCGGAGATCCATTCATCTCGCACACCGGGAATATTGGCGTCCGCTCGCCGAGCAGGGCGTGCTCGTCGGAACCGGCCCGTGGGCCGATGGTTCCGGCGTGCTGCTCATCGTTCAGGTGCCCGACGACGCCGCGGCCCGGGACCTGGTGCGCGGTGACCCGTACGTGCGATCGCAGTCGATCGCAGAGGTGCGCATACGCCAGTGGCACGTGCTGCTGGGTGTGCCGGAAGGTGAGCGCGTGCCGGGCATCGTCCGGCCGCGTGACGGGCAGAGCGCCGAGGCGCGCTCGCGCGAGCCGTTGACGCCGCACGAGCACCGGATCGCGCTGATGATGTTGGAGGGGATGACGAACCGGCAGATCGCCGAGCACTTCTCGGTGTCGACCCGGGCCGTCGAACTCCACATCACCCGCATCTACCGCAAGCTCGACATCGGCAGGCGGGCGCAGCTCGCCGCGGCGATGCCGTGGGGCCAGCGCTCGTACCTGTAGCGCACGTACCGGTCATGGACAGGCCGTGAGGCCGACGGGAGACCCCCGTC
>NZ_JBEOVG010000075.1:0-45160 GCF_040295345.1 Actinosynnema sp. NPDC002837 | reverse complement strand
GCCCCGGCCGTCGTGCGACGGCCGGGGCGCGGTGCTTTCCTGGATGCCGATGCCTGACGCCCGCGACCGCCCCACCCGCTTGGCCGACGTGCTCCTCCGCGACGGCGACGACTGCACGTGGTGCCGCCGCCCGTTCACCCGCCACGTCACGCCGACCACCGACCACCTGGTGCCGAAGGTCAAGGGCGGCCCGTCGTGGGAGGAGAACGAGGTCGCCGCCTGCCGCCGTTGCAACCGCGAGCGTGGCCACCTCTCCCCCGCCGACTGGCTGGCGGAGTGCGAGCGCCGCGGCCGGCACCCCGACCGCGCCCGCGTCGCCAGGACCTTGGCGTCCTTGTCCAACGCCATCGCGGACCGCGGCGGCCAACGCCGCGCCTGCCCCTACCTGGCCGCCCAACTCCGACGCCTGGCGGACTCGACCGGTGGGCGTGCGGGCGGTCTTCGAGTCCGGCTGAACCATCCCGGCAGGGGCGCCGCGTCCCGTCAGTCGTGAGCGACGTTCAGGTCCAGGAGCCGTGAGCGGCGCCGCCGGCGTTGATGGCACGATCAGGCGGGTGTCGAACGAAGCCCAGCCCACCCTGTCCGACCTCCGCGCGATGCTGGCTGATCAAGGAGCCCCCGAAGAGGTATTGCGGCTGGTCGACGCCGCCGAGGACGTGCCCGACGCGTTGGAGCGCCTGACCGCGGCAGGCTTCGTCCAGCCGGTGGCCGAGCTCGCGATGGCGTTCCTCGACGGCTTCTCGCCGCTGCTGGGGCCCGATTGCGGGCCACTGGACGCCGAGCTGTCCGCTTCCGAGTTCCTGGGCGCGATGGCCGAGAGCACTGATCCCGAGGACTTCCCGGAGATGGTGGCCGCCATGATCTCCGACGCGGAGGCCACGGGCAGGCCGGAAGCCCTCGCACTGGCCAGGGCGTTCGCGGTGCTCGCGCCGCCGGAGGTGCGGCCGATCGCATCCCAGGCCGCCGACCGCCTCGTCGCGCGCGGGCTACGCGACCCGAAGTGGGCGAAGACGGTGGGCAAGCCGACCGTCGGCGCCTGCTTCGGCTACGCGGACCCGCGCGGCGCTCAAGAGGGGTTGGCGCTGACCTTCTCGTACGGGCGCAAGTCGCACGTCCTCGTCCTGTTGATCGACCACGACCTGGGCGGCCTCAAGGACTGCTTCGTCAGCGACCAGCCGAAGAAGATCCGGGCCGGGTACGTCCACGCGGCGGCGGAGCTGGGCTTCCCGTTCCGGGAATACACGCCCGAACAGGCGCGCGGGATCGTGGCGGACGCGCTGGAACGCGAGCCGTGTCCAGTCGAGCCGGACCAGGTGGAGGACGTGACGAGGACCCTGGCACTGCTGGAGCAGCGGCTGGAACTGCTGCCGGAGGCCGCGCCGACCGTCCTCGACACCAGCGTGCACCGGCTGAAGGTCACCCTGCGCGGGTCGAAGCCGCCGATCTGGCGCCGCGTGGAGGTGCTGTCGTCCACGCCGCTGGTGCGGCTGCACCAGGCCATCCAGGACTTGTTCGCCTGGGAGGACTACCACCTGTGGGTCTTCGACACGCCGCAGGGCGAGTACGGGATGCCCGACCCGGAACTCGGCCACGGCGACGCCGCCACCGTGACCCTGGCCGACGTGGCGCCCAACCCCAAGGACCGCATCGGCTACCTGTACGACTTCGGGGACGCCTGGGACCACGACATCCTGGTGGAGGACGTCGTGCAAGCCGAACCGGGTGCCGCCTACCCCCGCTGCCTCGCCGGCCGCCGTGCCGCCCCGCCGGAGGACAGCGGCGGCATCTGGGGCTACGCGCACCTCTGCGACGTGCTGGCCGACCCGAAGCACCCGGAGCACGACGAGCGGCTGGAGTGGCTGGAACTGGACTCGGCCGCCGACTTCGACCCGGCCGCCTTCGACGCCGACGAGGTGAACGACTACCTCTCGCGCCAGGCGAAGGTGCCCGTCAAGCCGTGACGGGCGCCCCGCCGTGCCGACCCGGCGGGTAACACACCCGCGTCGCGCGCGATCGGACATGATGGACCGTCTAGTCGAAGGGTGCGGGGTGGACGAGCAGTCGAGCAGGTGGCGCGAGATCACGCAGTCCGCGTTCACGCACGAGCGGGCGGCACTGCGGCAGGTGCGCGAGCTGCTGCCCGACCGGCACCCGTACGAGGCTTGGTCGAACTTCACGTTCATCTCCCCGCACGGGCATATCCGTGAAGTGGACCTGCTGGTCGCCACCCCGAGCGGCCTGCACTTGGTCGAGATCAAGAGCCTGAAGGGCAGGCTGGAGAACCGGCACGGCACGTGGGTGCAGCACCGTCCGAACAGCCGCCACCCGCGCACGTTCGACAACCCGCTGCCGCTGGCGGACCAGAAGGCCAAGGAACTGAAGTCGCTGCTCGTCCAAGCGGCCCGGCAGAACAAGGTCGCCATCCCGTTCGTGGCCCCGGCGATCTTCCTGTCCGAGACCGGGCTGGACATCCGGCTCGACGACTCCCAGCGCCACGGCGTCTACGGGCCCGAGACCGGCAAGGTGCTGGACAAGATCGGTTCCGACCTGCTCACCGGCCCGATCAGCCGGACGCCGCTGAGCCCGGACTTCTTCCGCGCGCTGCCTCGGCTGCTCCAGCGGGTGGGGATCCACCCGACCCGGCGCAGCATCACCGTCGGGTCGTGGCAGATCGAACCCCGCCCGTACGACACGGGGCCGACGTGGCAGGACCACCACGCCCTGCGCGAGGACATGCCCGGCGAGTACCGCAGGGTCCGGATCTACCTCTACGAACGCGAAGGCGATTCGGACAAGCAGCGCTCCATCCGCGCCGCCGCCGAGCGCGAGTTCCGCGCCTGCCAGGGCATCCGCCACCCCGGTTTACTCGGCCCGGTGGACCTGGTCGACCACGAGGCTGGCCCCGCGCTGCTGATCGAGCAGCCCCGGGAGGCGCTGCGGCTGGACCACTACATGGCCCAGCACCACGCCGACCTGGACCTCCCCACCCGGTTGGGCATGGTGCGCCAGCTCGCCGAGGCCGTGCACTACGCGCACGAGCGACGGCTGGTGCACCGGGCCCTGTCACCCCGGGCCGTGATCGTCGTGCCGACCGCCGGCGATTGGACGAAGCCCCAGTTGCAGGTGGGTGAGTGGCAGGCGGCGGCACGCGGCCTGTCGGGCTCCTCCACGGTGCACCGGCTGCGCCCCAGCACGGGCGCGGTGGCCCACGTCGAGGCCGCCGCCGCCCCGTACCTGGCCCCGGACTTCACCGACGATCCGGACGGCACCGTCGCGATCGACGTGTTCGGCGTCGGCGCGATCGCCTACCTGGTGCTGACCGGCCAGCCGCCCGCCGGCACCCGTTCCGAGCTGCTCGACCAGTTGGCCCGGCACGGCGGCCTGCACCCGCGCGCGGTGGACGACAGCATCCCCGACGACCTCGACGCGGTGGTCGCGCTGGCCACCGACCCGGTGGTCCGGGACCGGTTCGCCGACGTCGAGCAGTTCTTGGAAGAGCTGTCCGCGTTCCAGCGGCTCGGCGAACCCTCCGGTGACCGGGTGGACCCCTGGGACGCCGCGCCGGGCGAGCGGCTCGCCGACTCCGACTACGTGGTGCAGCGCGTCCTGGGTACCGGCGCCACCGCGCGGGCCTTCCTGGTCGAGCACGACAACACCGACACGGTTCTGAAGGTCTCGCGGTCGGCCGACGCCGTGGACCGGCTCGCCGACGAGGCCGCCGCCCTGGAAGACCTGCGACACGAGCACGTCGTCGTGCGCAGGCGCAGCCTGTTCCCGCTGGGCAGCAGGCAGGCGATCGAGATCGACTACGCGGGCGAGCGGTCACTGGCCCACATCCTGCGCGACGAGGGCGCGCTGCTGCCCGACAAGCTCCAACTGCTGGGTGACCAGTTGCTCGACGCCCTGTCCTACCTGGAGCGCAAGGGCGTGCTGCACCGCGACATCAAGCCGGACAACCTGGGCCTGCGCAGCCACCCGAAGTACGGGCAGGGCCTGGTGCTGTTCGACTTCTCGCTGGCCGGCGCACCGCTCAACGACGTGACCGCGGGCACCCGCGGTTACATCGACCCGTTCCTGGGCAGCGACCGCCGCCCGGTGTACGACCTGCACGCCGAGCGCTACGCGGCGGCCGTCACGCTGCACGAGATGGCCAGCCTGGAGCTGCCGTCGTGGGGCGAGGACGGCACGAACCCCCGGTTCCACACCGAGCCGGTGACGCTGGCGACCGAGCTGTTCGAGACCGGGCTGCGGGAGCCGCTGCGCGAGTTCTTCGGCAAAGCCCTGCACCGCGACGCCGACAAGCGGTTCGCGTCCGCCGCCCAGATGCGCGAGGCGTGGCAGCGGGTGTTCACCGCGCTGGACGAGACCGCGCCGGCCGCCGTGTCGTCCTCGGGTTCCGACGACCCGGAGGAGTTGCGCGAGGAAGCGGCCGAGCGGGCGACCATGGACACCGCGCTCAACGCTGCCGGGCTGACGCTGCGGGCGGTCGCGGTGGCGAACCGGCTCGGCGCCGACACCGTCGGTGACCTGCTCGACCTGCGGATCAACGACGTGCGCAAGGCCCGGGGGCTCAGCCGCAAGACGCGGACCGAGCTGCTCGACCGCATCGCCGCGTGGCGCACCAGGCTCGTGACCGAGCCAGGCGTGATCACGACTGGACACCTGCCGTCCGACGTGACCGGCTCGCGCCTGCCATTGGACGCGATCGTCGCCGTGCTCCTGCCGAAGGCCAAGCGCCGCAACGACACCCAGGCCGCGATCAGCCGCCTGCTGCTCGGCCTGCCCGACGAGAACGGCGTGCTACCGGAGACCCGGTGGCCGACGAGCGTCGTGGTGGCCGGGGACACCAACCTCACCCAGGGGCGGATCAGTCAGGTCCTGTCCGCACGCCGCCGGGCGTGGTCGAACATCGACGTGCTCGACACCGTGTTGGGCGAGGTGGTCGACACCCTGGTGTCGTTCCGCCGGGTCGCCGCCGCTGAAGAGCTCGCCGAGCACCTGCTGGCCCAGCACGGCTGCTCGGACGTGGAATCGCACCCCATGCGGATGGCTTACGCCTACGCCGTGCTGCGGGCCGCTTACGAGGTGGACTGGCAGCGCGACGAACCGCGGTTGTCGTTGCGCCGCCACCACGAGCGGGTGCTGCTGGCGTTGCAGGTCGGCTCGGGTGACCCCGTGGACACGCCGTCCGACGAGTCGTTGCTGGACCTCGCTGAGCGGTTGGCGGACAAGGCCGGTGAGCTGGCCGCCCAGGACCCGCTTCCGACGCCGACCGCCGTGGTGCGCGAGCTGGCGGCCTGCGCGGAGCGGACCGGTGAGGTGTTCGACGAGAAGCGCCTGGTCAGGCTGGCGGCAGCGGGCTCGGGCACGGTGCTGGCGAACCTCCGCCTGGAGCTGTACCCGCGGAGCCTGTCCCCGGTGCGGGCGCTCCGGCTGGCCCAGGCGGGTGCGGGGATGCCCGAGGGTGGCCTGACCGCCGACGGCGTGCAGCAACGGCTGGACAACCGGTTCCCCGGCCTCGACCGCCTGCCGACCGGCCGGGAACTGGCGGAACTGCTGACCGAGGCCGGGTTCCCGGTGACCTGGGACGGCGAGCTCTACCGCCCGCGCACACCCGAGACGACCGGCTTGACGCGGGTGACGTCCTCGACGGGCTCGACGGGCTCGCTGAGCCATCACCCGATCGTCTCCGGCACCGCCGCCAGCGACGTGGACGCCCGTCTGGTCGACGCCGCGCAGCGCGGCGGGGTGCGGATCATCACCGTGCGGCGCAAGCGCTGGGCTCAGGCGCGGGCCGCCGCTGAGGCCGCGCTGGGTGTTCCAGTGGTGGACGTAACGGCGGCCTTCGTGGCCGCTTTGCGCGACGTCGCCAGGGAGCACCGTATCCCCGACTTCGACCGCGTGCTCCGCGCCGACGCCGCCGATCCCGGCGGCAGGGAACAGCTCAACCTGCACCGGGTGGTGGAGCAGGCGTGCGGAGCGCTGGAGCGGGAGTGGACGCGACAGCCCGTGTTGGCGCTGGACGGCCTTACCCCACTCGGGCGATACCCAGCCGGGCAGGCACTGTTGGACCGTCTCGCCAAGCGAGCCCGCTATGGTGCGGAAACGGACGGAGCAACGGGACCTAACGCATTGGTGTTGTTGTGCCCAATGGGTGACGAAACGACAGTCCCTCGCATTAATGATTACGTCATCAGAGTGAACACGCCCGAAGAATGGATCATTGCGCGGTCCCCGTGGCCGCCGTCCGGGATACTTCACTCGCTCGTGGGCTGAGCCTGATCCGAGTTGCCGGTTCCATCACCCGGTGGCATCTCCATGTGGGAACCTGGACACGCACGGCGACGGCTCACGCGCGCACAGTGGTCAGGCGAGCGCAATGGTCAGGGCAGGAGAAGGGGAGACCTCATGCCGTACTTGGCGGATGGCGTTGGTGGTGGTGGTGGCGGCGCAGGCGCTCCGGCACCGACAGGCCCGGTCATCATGCAGGTCGCACCGGACCAGATCCTGGCTCTCATGGCCCGCTACGAAGCGGTCCGCGACACCGTCCAGGAGTTTCTCGCCAACCAGCGCGCGAACCTGCTGGGACAATCGGTCGCCGACGACGACGTATCACGCGACGCAGCGAGCACGTTTACCGAGAACGCAACCACCGCGATCGACGTGACCACGGAGTTCCTTGTCCAACTCAGCTTGAGCATCGATCAACTCAACCAGGCCGCGAAGACCTACAACCTGGTCGAAGACGTCAACATCGTAGCCATGCAGCAGGACAGGGGTATCTGAGCACCATGCGTCGTCCACTTGTCGGTGTACTGGCGGCCGTGCTGGTGTTCACCGCAGCATGCAGTCCATCAGCAGGGAAGCCGAGCCCCGAAACGACCACCACAATCGCTGCGGAGACGTCCTCGACGTCAGCCCGACCATCGTCGGCACGACCGCGTGAGATCAAGCTCGACGGTGTGCAGCCATGCACGCTCCTGACGGCCGAGCAACTGCCCGCGCTCAAGATCGATCGCCAAGGCAGGCCGGTGACCAGCGATTTCTACAAGACCACCGCATGCTCATGGTCTGTCACGGGAGCAGGTAACCGCCTGACCCCGGTGACCAAGGAAGGCATCGAGGAATGGACCGGCGGCAAACGAAACGGGCAGCCGAACGAGATCGAACCAATCCTCGGCTTTCCGTCAATCACCGTGACCCTGCCGTCTGATCCGGCCGCCTGCGACGTCATGGTCGACACAGCGGATGGGCAGTACCTTGTCGCCGCGTTCTCGGTCCTGCCGAGTTTCGAGGATCGCTTTCCCGAGCCATGTGACGGGGCACGGAAGCTGGCGGAAGCGGCTATGCAGAACTTGTTGAAGTGAGGGGGAATTCGATGGGCGCCATTGGTGACCACAACTTCCACGCGCAGTCGCACAAGCAGCTCTACAAGAAGATCCACGGTGGGCCGGGCCACTCGGCGGCCGATCCCGTAAAGGACGCCTGGAACGGCTTCCGCGAGGTGATGGACAACGCCAAGAGCGAGCTGGAGTCGGCGATCCGGGCTGCGGGGGCAGTCTGGGTCGGCGCGGCGGGTGAGCAGTTCACCGGCAGCACGGCTCCGCTGGTGCAGTGGGCCGAAGACGCCCGCCTCGCCGGCGTCAAGACGCGCGACGCCTTCTCCGACCAGACTTCCCTCTACGGTAGCGCAAAGAACGTCATGCCAGAACCGGTGAAGGTCACCTCCACCGCGAACGACAACTTCTTCGGCATTCCGGCCGCCATCGTCCACAAGCTCGACGGCCAGACCGATCAGGACATTCAGGAGAAAGAGGCTCAAGAGGCCAAGAACCGCGCAGTCGACGTGATGAACGGCTACCGCGACGGCGCGAACGTGGCGTTGAACACTTTGGGCACCTTCGTGCCGCCGCCCCAGGTCACGACGCAGGTCGCCGAGCCGACGTCGATCCAGGAGTCCGAGCCGCAGAACCAGTACTCCCGGCAGTTCTCGGACCGCCAGTGGAACGGGGACACCGGCACCAGCCGAATGCCGTCGCAGCCGCAGCAGCCAGTGCCCCAGTCCGTCGCGCCCACCGGCGGAGACACCAGCACCTCGGCAGTCGGGACGACACCGGACATCGCGCCCCGACCCGGCCCCACGCCGATCACTCTCCCGCCCTACACGCCCGGACCGCCGCAACCACCTGTCGCGGTGCCGCCGCCCGGCATGATCAGGCCGAACCCGGGCTTCTACGACCGGCGGACCCCGCCCGGCGGCAACCCTCCCGGCAAGGGCACCGGTCCGGGCGTTCCCAAGGGATTCGGCGGCAACCCGGCCGGTGGCACGCCCAGGTTCGGTGGCGGCCTGCCTGGCGTTCCGGGACAGCCCGGTCACGGCGGCCAGCCCTTCGGCCCCGGCTCCTCCACCGGCGTGGGCGGTGACGCGCACACCAACCGAACCGCCCAAGCCGGCGCGGCGGGCGCGAGGGGGGCGGCGGGCAGCCCGATGATGGGCGGCATGGCCAGTGCCCCGCAGGGCGGCAAGGGCGAGGACGACATCGAGCACAAGACCGCGCCCTACCTGGAAGAGCTGGACGACGTGTGGGGAGAGGACTCCATGCCACGGGTCGCACCGCCGGTGATCGGGGACGACGGCCCGTGACGTTCACCCTGTCCCGGCTGGAGTTCGAGCTGTGCTGGGATCACCTGAAGCTCGGCGAGTACCCGACGATCCTGACGATTCCCTCCCACGGAGCGACGATGGACGAGCGCCGCGCGTTGTTCAACGACGCGTGGCGCTCGCTGGAGGCACGAGGACTGGCCGGGCGCGGTGAACTGGACGCCCGCCTGGCCGGTTCGCTGGACTTGCTGGCCCGCCCCGAGCGTGAGGTCGACGCCCGGCTGCGACTGGACTCCGGCCCACGGGTCCGCGCGGTCGCGGCAGCCCGGCGCGGGCACGCGGTGTCGGCCGTCCTGACCGCAGACGCGCTGGTGTTGAGCCGGATCGACGAAACCGCGCTCGCCGCGTCGATGGTGTCGCTCTTGCCTCCGCACCCGGCACCCCGATCACGGTCCATCAGCCTCCTCGCGTCGGATCTGGAACGTGCGGCGGCTGCCGCCGGTGAATCCGCCACCGGCCTGGAGAACGCGCTGCGCGACGCTGGCCTGCCCCGGCCCGACGCGCAGAAGATCGGCTCGGTGCTCGGCAACGTGCAGCGCATGGGCCAGTTCGGCGCGGCGGTCCGCCCGACCCTGCACGGCCGACCGGGGCCGCGGAAGCGCGGACCGTACGCGGTGTCGTTCTATGACACCCCGGAAGGACGGTGGCAGTTCACCCGCCGACCGTCCGGCGACGGGCGGGAGTGGTCCACTTTGAGCCCGGCCGACCCCCAGCGGCTCGTTCACGCCGTGTCGGAGTTGCTGGGCTCGACCGGCTGATCGGACTCGACGGACTCCTGATCGACCTGGTTGGTCAGGAGTTCCGCCATCGTCATGTCCTCGACGGGCTTCTCGGGCGTCACAGCTTCTTCCGCTCGATACCGACGACGTCGAGGATACTCTCCTCGGCGACGCCGTCGAACGGCATCAGCGCGAGCCGGAGATCACTGCGCAGAGCGCACTCCGGCGACTCGCACACTCCGCACCGGCCGGTGTCGTCGAGCGGGTGGGTGCCCAGGCACGTAGTCACGGCGCCGACCAACCGATGCGTCTCCGCCCGAGCCATCTGCAACGACTTCCGGTCGGAGTTGTAGAGCACCCCGACCAGCACGGCCGCCAGGTGCCGCCGCAGCACTCGATCTTCCTCAACGGTGTTCATGCCGCCGAGGATTGCAGCGGAACAACTACGACAGCAAGGCCAGTTGGTCGTTCGATCGGGTGACTTTCCGCAGCTCAGCCGGTGTTTTCTGCTTCGATGTTTGCACACCTCGCAAGGAGAACATCGTGGCAAAACCAATGGCGGGCGTCACCACCAGGGGAATCGGGTTCGAACTGGAGCGCCTCCGCACAGCCGCCAAGCTCACGCTGCAAGACGTCGGTGATGGGCTCGGCGTCTCGGCCAGCACCATCAGCCGCTTGGAGAACGGCAAACGGGAACCCACTCCCGAAGAGGTCTCCGCCATCCTGGCAGTCATCGGCGTGATCGGTCCGGAACGCAACCGCTTGCTGGATCGCGCACGCGGTGGCGACGGTTCGGGACTGGTGGAGGCCAGCAACCCGACCGTGCAGAGCCGCACCTACATGAACTTCGAGACCAGGGCGACGGTCATCACCGACTTCGAGTTGATGTTGATCCCGGGTCTGGCGCAGACACCCGAGTATGCCTACGCGATCATCTCGGCCATCCAGGTGGATGAGGAGGAGCCGAGCATCGAGGTCCGCGTCGGCCGCCGCATGGCCCGCCAAGCCATCCTGGCCCGTCGCAAGCCGCCAGAGCTGAACCTGATCCTCACCGAAGCTGCTCTTCGACTCCCGATCGGCGGTCCGAAGGTGATGGCTCGGCAGGTCAAGCACCTGATCGACCTGACCGACCGAGCGAACATCACCATCCGCGTGATTCCGTCGAGTGTCGTCGGCCACGCGGGCCTGCTGGGCCAGTTCGTCATCCTCGACTTCGCCAACGACAAGCCGGTCGTTTTCGTGGAAGACCGCACGACGGGCCTCTTCTTGGACGAAGCCGCCCGGGTCGCGCTCTATAGGCTGACGGTTGAGAAGCTGACGGCCGTGGCGCTGGACGAGGAGGACTCGGTCCGGTTGATGACGTCCATCGTGCACGACCTTGAGAGAGAGTGAGGTGGGCGCGAGTGGCCATGCCTGAGTGGCGGAAGAGCAGCCGCAGCGGCAACGACGCCAACTGTGTCGAGGTAGCGGTGGGGACGAACGCAGTGGGCTTGCGGGACTCGAAGTGCCCGGAAGCGGGTGAGTTCAGCGTGAGCGTGGACTCGTTCCGAGCCTTCGTGCGCTCGCTGAAGAACGACTGAGTTGCGAGCGGGGTGGTTGTGCCGTCCGGACCACCTCGCTCCCCTACCCTGACTCTTCGTGACGTCGCCCTCCCTTGATCGCGCTCGACTGTTGACCGACCTGCAAAAGCAGGTGCTGACACTTGAGGAAGACCTGCGTGAGCAGGTTGAACGGCTGCCCGAGGTCAAAGCACGACTGGAGGAGCTGCACAAGGCCACGCTGACCTCGGCGACGTTCGGCACGTTCCTCGGCGAGCAGGTCACCCAGTCGGCCGTGGCGTGGGTGTTGGGCACGGTGTTCGTACGGTGGTCCGAGGACAACGGCCTGATCGCACCCGTGCTGTCGGGACCGGGCGATCGTCTCGCCGAGGCCGAGGACGCCCAGACCGCGTTCTTCCGCCAGCAGCCGCACGCCACCGACGCGGACTGGATCGAGCAGGGCTTCGACTCTTTGCGTCGCAGCGATGCCGGCGCGGCCCTGTTCGACCGGGAGCACAACCCGGCTTACCGCATCCCGATGTCGCACGACGGCGCCAAGGCTCTGATCACCTTCTGGCGGTCCCGCCGGCCGGACGGCTCACTGATCCACGACTTCCGCGACGACACGTGGAACACCCGCTTCCTCGGCGACCTCTACCAGGACATGTCGCAGGCGGCGAAGGACAAGTACGCCCTGCTTCAGACTCCGGAGTTCGTCGAGGAGTTCATTCTCGACTACACGCTGACGCCAGCGTTGGAAGAGTTCGGCCTGGAAGGCTTCCGACTGATCGACCCGACGTGCGGGTCAGGTCACTTCCTGCTCGGCGCGTTCCACCGACTCGCGGACGCCTGGCGCGAGCAGAGCCCGAGCCTGAGCGAGACGGAGATCGCCCGCAAGGCTCTCGACTCGGTCCACGGCGTGGACCTGAATCCTTACGCAGTCGCCATCGCCCGCTTCCGCCTGACCCTCGCGGCGTGGCGGGTGGCGGGTGTGCGGACCATCGAGCAGGCAGAGGGTCAGCGCTGGGCTGTCACCGTCGCGATCGGTGATTCTCTGCTGGCCAACAAGCGCGGAACGCTCGACGGGATGGACGAGTTCGCCGGGATCAAGCTCACGGCGGAGGACGTAGAAGACTTCCCCAGCCTGCTCGATGAAGGCTCGTACCACGTGGTGGTCGGCAACCCGCCATACATCACGGTCAGCGACTCCGTACTGAACCAGGAGTACCGCCGGCACTACTCGGCCTGCCACCGCCAGTTCCAACTGACTGTGCCGTTCGCCCAACGGTTCTTCGAGTTGGCACGACGCGGCAGCTCTGATCGACGTGATGCCGGTTTTGTCGGCCAGATCACCTCGAACAGTTTCATGAAACGCGAGTTCGGCACTAAACTAATTCAAGAATTTCTTCCGACGATCGACCTGACTCACGTAATCGACACATCAGGCGCCTTCATCCCAGGCCACGGTACTCCCACAGTTATTCTGGCAGGCCGTCGCCGTTCCCCTGATCGAGGCCAGACGGTGCGCGCGGTGCTGGGAATCCGCGGCGAACCGTCACAGCCCGCAGACCCCGCCAACGGCCTGGTCTGGAGGGCCATCAAGGGCCAAGTGGAGAGCCCCGGCAGTGAGACGCGTTGGATCACTGTAGCTGATCTATCACGAGAACAATTGAACACGCACCCTTGGTCACTGAGCGGCGGCGGCGCAGACAACCTAATGCGACAGATAGACACGCCCTCTCGCGAACGTCTTATGGCCCGAGTTGAACTGATCGGCTTTTCCGCAATCACTGGCGACGACGACGCATTTGAGGCGCCATCCAGGAAACTGCATCAGAACGGAATTAGTGAGACTAAATCATTCGTGCGAGGAGAGTACAATCGAGACTGGACAACCAGTCCAGCACTGTCTGTACCATGGATGTACGGTAGCGACCTACACGTCATCTCCGACAAAAATGCCGAAGCACTACAGTGCGTTCTTTGGCCCCACAGAACGAGACTGCGACAGAGAAAACGCTTCGGGACTCCGATTGACAACATTCCACACGTAAAGTGGTGGGAGTATCGCGAGTTCTACAGCAAGCGCTTCGAGACTTCACTTTTTATCACCTTTCCTTTCGTCTCAACACATAACCATTTTTGCCTATTCCGCGAGCCTCAGACATTTGGCCGCACATCGCCTGTTATAAAACTGCCAACCGATGCAACCGAAGATAATTACGTTCAGCTTCTCGGGACGCTAAACTCATCGACCGCCTGCTTCTGGCTTAAGCAGGTCTGCCATGACAAGGGAAGCCAGTCTGGCACCGGTGGATTCATGCATGACGCATGGGAACCATTCTACGAGTTTACCGGCACCAAGCTGGAGCAGTTCCCACTACCCAGGGAGTTGCCGCTCGCTCGCGCACGGCGTTTGGATGATCTGGCACAGCGGCTCTCAGCGTCGTCGCCTAAGGCGGTAGCGGATGGCGAGGTTCCGCAGCGCGACGTGCTCGGCCAGGCCCACGCCGACTGGACCGACTTCCGTGCCCGGATGATCGCTGAGCAGGAAGAGCTGGATTGGGACGTCTACCAGCGTTACGGCCTGCTGTCCGACGCCGAAGCCGCCGAGGTGGTCATCCCCGATCCGGCCACCGTCCCGCCCCTCAACCTCGGTGAACGGGCCTTCGAGATCATCCTTGCCCGCAAGGTTGCCGCTGGCGAGACCGAGACGCAGTGGTTCGCGCGCCACGGCTCCACGCCGATCACTGAGCTGCCCGCCCACTGGCCCGAGGACTACCGCCGCGTAGTGGAAGCCCGCATTGCGCTGATCGAGAAGCGCCGGGACATCGCGCTCATCGAGCGTCCCGAGTGCAAGCGCCGCTGGGCCACCGAACCGTGGGAGAAGCAACAAGAGCGCGCTCTGCGCGAATGGCTCCAGGACCGCATCGAAGCCCGTCACCTCTGGTTCGCCGAGGACGCGTACGGAGTCGAGCAGCCGACCACACGCTCCGTCTCCGAACTGACCGACCTCATGCGCAACGACGCCGACTTCACCGAGGTCGCCCGCTTCTGGGCCTCCGACACCCTGGGCAGCCAGGACATCGACCTCGCCGACATCGTCGCCGCGCTGATCGACGAGGAGCACGTCCCTTTCCTCCCCGTCCTCCGCTACAAGCCCGCCGGCCTCCGTAAGCGTGCAGACTGGGAGCACGTCTGGGACCTCCAGCGCCAAGAGGACGCCATCGCCGCCGAGCTGGGCAAGGAAGTCACCGACCCGGCCGTGCGCAAGGCCGTCGCCGACAAGTTCGGCACGATCCCGGTCCCCCCGAAGTACGGCTCGGGCGATTTCCTGCGCAATTCCTACTGGCGGCACCGCGGCAAGCTCGACGTCCCCAAGGAGCGCTTCATCTCCTACCCCGCCGCCACCCGCGACGGTGACGGCAGCCTGCTGCTGGGTTGGGCGGGATGGAACCACCGGGAACAGGCGCACGCGCTCGCTGTCCTCATCAGCCACCGCCAGAACGAAGAAGGCTGGGAGCGCGACCGCCTCATGCCGCTCCTCGCCGGCCTGGACGAAGTGCTGCCGTGGGTGAAGCAGTGGCACGGGGACATCGACCCTGCCATCGGCGAGTCGCCTTACGTGGTCTACCAAGGGTTCCTGGACAACCAGCTCAGCGAACTGCACATCGCCAAGTCCGACCTCGCGGCGTGGCAGCCGTCCGCCAGGGTCGACGTCTCGCCGCTTCCGCGCAAAGCCGGTGGTCGCACCACGCAGCCCGCCGCACCTCGTCGCACCAAAGCGGACGTCTCGTTCACCTCGGAGCAGTTCCAGGTGATCCTGGACTTCGCGCGCAACGGTCCGCTGACGACAGCCCAGGCTGCCGAGCTCACGGGCTTGCCGACCGCCGCGACCCGCACCTTGCTCAAGCAGTTGGTCGAACGAGGCGATCTCGTGCAGACGGGCCAGAAGCGGGGCACCCGCTTCGAAGTGCCCCCAAGCGCGTAGTTCCGGGTTCGACTGCGGCCCGCCCCGCCATTCCGCTACAGTCCGAAGTCGGTTGACTACGGATCGCAGGGGGCGATGTGGGCGAGACATTCAATTTCGGCTTCGAAGAAGGTGACGAGGAGGACCACCGGCCACGTCGGAAGCAGGAAGCTGCTGCCGACGCGGCCGACGTCCTGCGGGGGAGGGATTCCGGCGGCGTCATGACCGTGACGGTCGACGACTCGGCCGACGTGCTGTCGGTGGCGCTGGCCGCGCAGTGGAAGCAGGCCGTCGATCCCAGGGCCCTGGGATCGGCCGTCACGTCCGCGATGAACGCGGCAACCATGCAGGCACTCGCGAAGCGAGTCGAGCGACCGGTGGCCGAAGAACCACCCACGTCGGCAGTCGCGCCGCAGGACGGCTCGCGCATCACGCTGGCAGAGGCGACACGGCTCATGGACGCCGTGACAGCCGATTTGGAGCGCTTCAAGCAGCAGGTCGCCGAGGTGGTCGACCGGTCGGTGACCGCAGAGAGCCGGGGCGGGCACGTGCGCGGCACCGCACAAAGCGGGCAGGTGCTCGACATCGCCGTCGACCCGGCCTGGGCCCACACGGCCCGCAACAGCGAGTTGGAGCAGGAGTTCCTGGAAGTGCTCCGGGCGCTCCGGGGCCGCAGCGCTCCCGCCGACCTGGCACGAGGACCGCAGAGCCCAGCCATCGCCGAACTCACCGCACTGGTGAGGGATCCGAACACGCTGCTGCGCCGAGTGGGGTTGCTGCCATGACCGACATCTCCGTCGCGCTCGAAGCCATGCGCTCCGACGCCGCCCTGTGGGTGGACGCCGCCGACAACCTGGACCGGCCACGTTCAACGATCGGTGACCTCGTGATCACCGACGCGGAGATGTCCGAATGGGCAGCCGACCGGGGCTTGGACCGCGTCTACAACGACGCCCGCCTCGCGTTGGAGGACATGCTCACCCAGGCGATCGAAGCGTTCCGCGGCCTCGGCGCGAGTCTGCACGCCGCCGCGAACACCTACCAGAGCGAAGAAGAAGCCAACCGGTTGGCGATGGACCGCATCCACAACGAGGGGGGCGTGCGGTGAACCCGCTCGTGCAGCAGGTGGAGGAGAAGTCGCAGGACGCCAAGCAGAACGTGAAGGAGTTCTTCGACCAGGTCGACCGTCTCATGAGCTGGGTACCGGCCCCGCTGGAATACATGATCGCACCCATCATCCAGAGCATGCGGCTGCTGTCGGAGAAGGTGGCAGAGCTCTGGGACTACGTCGACCACCTGATCGAGCAGTTGGGCAACCCCGACCGGCTCAAACAAGTGGGCGAGCAGTGGGTGGCCCAGGTCGGCAACGCGCTGGGCGACATCGCCGGCACCGTCGGGATGGACAAGCTCCGGACGACCGTCGAGTGGGAAGGGCGCGCGGCCCGCGCCTACCACTCCGTGGTGCCCGCCCAATCAGCCGGATTGACCGCGGTCAAGGACATCGCCAACCAACTGCGCAGCTCGCTCACCAACCTGGCGAACGCGATCGAAGCGTTCCAGATCACCATGTGGTTCGCCTTGGGCGCGTTCGTGATCGGAGCCATCGGCGCGATCGCGAGCGCGTGCACCGTCGTGGCCACCCCGGTGGGCATCGCCTCTTTGAGCGCCGCCTGCGGCGCGGCCATCGCGCTCCTCAGCACGGGCATACTGGCGATGAAGTCGCAGGTCAACACGATCGAGGTGGAACAGACGGCGATCATGCAGAAGATCCACGACCTCGGTTCGGATTGGGTGATGCCCGATACCTCGGCGATGGCGGACGCCAGCACCACCGATGGCGACGGGTCGGACTGGCGGCCGGGATCGTGATTCAACCGGCACCGGGGCCCCCGCCACTCGTGTGGATCTCGGAGCCTCGCGCCCAGCAGATCCACGCTGCCGGCGCTTCGACGGGCAGGTTGTTCGCCGTCGCGAGCCTGGTGCTCGCGACGGCGATCGTGCTGCTCGGCTTGCGCCTTCCGACCGCGTACCACCCGATGAACACGATGGCGTGGGTCATCGGCGCGGCTTCGGTGTTCACCGTGCTCTACGCCGCCTTGGGCCTGACTGGCATCCGATCCCACCTCCAAGGCGGCTACCTCGACACAGCGGGCGCGCGGAGGACCAGGCGGTTGTTGGCCGCGATGTGGGCGACCGCGGTGTTCTTCTCGTCCTTGGCATGCTTCGCCTTCCTCGGCACGATCGTGAGCCAGGTGGGCAATCCTGAGCACCCGGAGGTGCGCTTCACTGTCGCCACCTGGGCGCACCTGTGCCTGCTGGCCGCGCCGCCGGTGCTGACCGGCGTCCTGTTCTTCGTGGGACGCCGTCTCCTGGATCCCATCCCGCCTGCCGTCAGACACGATGCGCCTCCGAGTGCGGACAGGGCAGGTTTCACGACTTACCCGCTGCCACCGCCGCCCCAGCGCCACGTGCAGCTCGCGGAGGCGCGTGCGCACGAGGTCCGCAGGGTCTGCGGACGGCTCGGCACCGCGCTGATCACCGCCGGGGTCCTGATGGCCCCGACGATCGTGCTGCTCGGTGACCGGCTGCCCCCGCTCTACCCCGCGCTCGGCTTCCTCAGCTGGACGTTCGCGACCATCGGCGTCGTCCAGGTGTTCATCGCGGCCATCGTGCTCCGAACTGCCCGCCGGCACGTGACGGGAGACCACCTGGACGTGCCTGAGTCGCTGACGACGCTCAGGTCACTGGGTGTGATCTGGGGATTCGGCCTGTTCTGCACGGTGTTCTCCGGTGTCGGCCTGGTACTGGGACTCTCGACGGCGACCGGAGGCCCGGCCGTCCGCTACCCGGCCGTTGCGTGGGTGGTGCTGTCACTCATGGTCACGCCAGGAGTGCTCACCGGCGTCGCGTTTTTCGCAGGCCGGCGACTGTTCACGCCACCGATCCCCGCACGATGACCAACGTCAGCGCTGAGCTGAACGGGTGACACCTGAAACGCCGAAGGCCTTCGGTCCTATAACGACAATCAGGGCCGTTCTCACCGCCGTGCGAGCCTGGTCCGGGTGGGCTGACCGGCGGCGATCCGGCCGACTACGGTGGGGCGGCTACCGTCGGATTCGACAGAATGCGAACCAGGGGGTTCTCCAGCGTGACCACCGCCGGGCCGAGCACCGCGCCGCTGCTCCGGGAGCTGATCGACATCCCGACGGGCGTCCACCGGGGCGACTTCGTCCTCAAGTTGACCGAGGGCGTCGACACCAAGCGCGACCAGGCGCTGAACAGCTACGTCGTCACGCCCCAGCTGCGGGTGGCGTTCGGCGAGGCGCTGGGCCTGATCAAGTCCGCGCTGGACGAGCACAGCTCCAAGGCCGCCTACCTGCACGGGTCGTTCGGCTCCGGCAAGAGCCACTTCATGGCGGTGCTGCACGCCCTGCTCGACGGGCACCCCGGCGCGCTGGACCGGGCCGACCTGGCCGAGGTCACGACGCGGCACTCCTGGCTCGGCGCCAAGCGGTTCCTGCTGGTCCCCTACCACCTGACCGGGTCGGAGAGCCTGGAGGCCGCCATCCTCGGCGGCTACGTCGAGCACGTCCGCCGACACGAGCCCGGCGCGAAGATCCCGCAGGTCTACCGCGCCCAAGGGTTGCTGGAGGACGCGCGGAGCCTGCGCGAGAAGCTCGGTGACGAGCGGTTCCTCGCCGGGTTCCCCAACGAGGCCGACACCGGCTGGGGCGACCTCGGCCAGGCGATGACCCCGGAGAAGCTGGACGAGGGGTTCGCCGCCCCGATCGGCAGCCCCGCGTCCGACGACCTGATCACCAAGGTCATCGAGGCGTACTTCCCGAACTACGTCGACTCGGTGCGGGGCTCGGCCAGCGCGTTCAAGCCGCTCGACCAGGGCTTGTCTGAGATCAGCCGACACGCCAAGGAACTTAGCTACGACGGCATCGTGCTGTTCCTGGACGAGCTGGTCCTGTGGCTGGCGGGCAAGATCGGCGACCAGGCGTTCATCAGCCGGGAGACGGAGAAGGTCGCCAAGCTGGTCGAGGCAGGCGACGCGCACCGACCCGCGCCGATCATCAGCTTCATCGCACGTCAGCGCGACCTCCGGGAACTGGGCATCGGGGCCGAGCGCACCGGCGCCGAACTCCAGTCGTTCCACGACCGGCTCAACCATTGGGACGGTCGCATCGAGCGCATCACGCTCGAAGACCGCAACCTGCCGCTGATCGCCCAGGAGCGTGTCCTCAAGCCCCTGCCGGGCAAGGAAGAGCAGATGCGGCAGGCGTTCCAGCGGACGTTCGCGCTGCCGGGCTCCGTGCGGGACGTGCTGATCGGCTCGGGTGACGGCGGCTCGTTCGAGCGGTCCTACCCGTTCAGCCCCGCGTTCATGGACACGCTGGTCCACGTGTCGTCGGCGTTGCAGCGGGAACGCACCGCGCTGCTGCTGATGCGGCAGATCCTGGTCAACCGCCGCGACGACTTCCGCCTCGGTCAACTCGTGCCGCTGGGCGACCTGTTCGACGCGGTCGCCGACGGCGCCGACCAGCCGTTCACCGAGCAGCTCAAGCACGAGTTCGAAGAGGCGCGCACCCTCTACCAGCGCACCCTGCGGCCGATGCTGCTGCGCGACCGCGACCTGCGCGAGGAGCAGGTCGCGGGTCAGGCGGACGCGGACCCGGCCGTCCTGCGCGCGTTCCGCAGCGACGACCGCCTGGTCAAGACGCTGCTGCTGGCGGCGCTCGCGCCGGACGTGGAGGCGCTGCGCGACCTCACCGCCCGCCGGCTCGCCGCGCTCAACCACGGCACCATCACCGCGCTCATCCCGGGCCAGGAGGTCGGCGAGGTCGTCCGCCGCCTGCGCAGCTGGGCCAGCCGCGTCGCGGAGTTGCAACTCGGCGAGGGCAGCGACCCGAGCGTGCGGCTCAACCTCGTCGGGGTGAACGTCAACGCGATCCTCGACCGGGTCGTCTCGCTCGACCAGCAGCCCGCGCGCCGCAAGCTGGTCCGGGAGCTGCTGTTCTCCGAGCTCGGCGTGACCGACACCGGCACGACCCCTGTGGAGCACCCGGTGGTGTGGCGGGGCAGCAGGCGCACGCTCGAAGTCGTGTACGGCAACGTGCGGGACCGCCAGGAGCTGCGGGACGACCTGTTCGAGCCGTCCGTGGACGGCCGCTGGCGGTTGATGCTCGACTACCCGTTCGACCCCGACAACCAGTCCGCGGCCCAGGACCGCATCCGCGTGCTCGAACTACGCGCGCTGGGGGGCAACCGCCCGACCGTGGCGTGGTTGCCGGGGTTCTTCACCTCCGACGTGCTCGACAAGCTCGGCAGGCTGATCAAGGTCAACTACCTGCTCGGCGACCGGGCCAGGCTCGAGGAGCACACCCGCACGATCGGACCCGAGGACCGCAGGCGGGCGCACGACCTGCTGCGCAACCTCCAGAGCTCGCTGCGCAACGAGCTGCGGGACGCGCTGAAGAACGCCTACGGGCTGATCAGCCGCCCGAAGGAGGAGATCGTCCAGGACTGGAACGACCACCTGGTCAGCCTCGACGCCACGGTGAACCCCAAGATCGACGCCGGCCGGTCGTTCGCCGAGGCCCTGCGCTCCCTGGTGGACCAGCTCTACGCCGCGACCTACCCGGACCACCCCGACTTCGACTCGCAGCGCAAGGGCGACGTCGTCCGCGACGCCGACCTCCGCACGACGCTCACGCTCGTCCGGAAGGCCGCCGACGCGCCGGAGGGCCGCATCGAGGTCGAGCGCGGCGACCGCGAGGCGCTGCGCCGGATCGCGCACCCGCTCCGGCTCGGCGAGGAGCACAACGGGCCGTTCGTGCTGGGCCGGTACTGGGCCGACGAGCTGGACCGGCGGGCCGCCCAGGAGCACGGTGACGGGGAGCTGACCGTGCGGACCGTGCGGGGCTGGCTGCGCGACCTGGGCATGGAACGCGTGGTGGAGAACCTGGTGATCGCCGTGTTCGCCGAGCTGACCCACCGGGCGTGGATGCGCGCCGACCACCGGATCGACCCGCCGGAGACGCCCAAGGACCTCGCCGACGACATGGTGCTCTACCGGCAAGCCCTGCCCTCGGCGCAGCAGTGGGAGGCGGCCTGCCGGCTCGCGGAGGCCCTCACCGGCAGGTCCCTGCGGACCGCCGTGATCTCCCCGCGTGCCGTGGCGAAGTTCTCGCGGGCCGTGCGGGCCAAGGTCGACCAGGTGCGCCTGCCCGCCGTGGAGCTGGTGGAGGTGCTCGACGAGCACGCGGCCCGTCTCGGCCTGGACCGCGACGCGGCCCACGGCCGCTACCGGACGGCCGTCGTCGCGCGCGACCTGGTGACCGGGCTGTACGCGGTGAACGACCCGACCAGGCTGGTCGAGGTGCTCGCGGACGCGGACCTCGGTGGCGTGGAACCGATGCTGGTCAGCAAGTCGCTGGAGTCCGCCGGCGAGGTGGCGGGCGCGTTGCGGACCGCCGACTGGGACATCCTGGACGGGCTCGTCGAGCCCACCGCCGTCGACGTGGCGGCCGAGCTGCGGGTGGGCGCGAACGCCAACGAGCACGCCGTGCCCCTGCGCAAGGCCCTCGACCAGGCCAAGCGCCGCCTGGTCGCGCTGTTCCGCTCGACGCCGCCCACCCCGCCCCCTCTCGTGCCCCCGACTCCTCCGCCGCCGAAGCCCGCGCCCGGTACGCGTCAGGCCAGGGGCAGGCTCGGTGACGTCCTCGGCGAGCTGCGGAAGTTCGGCGAGGAGCACCCCGACGCGACCATCGAGGTGACGTTCCGCGTCGTGGAGGGCGGATGACCGCGACCGACCTCGACTCCGCGATCGAGAACGCCGTCGTCAGCCGGGTGACCGACATCGTCGAGAAGCTCGACACGGCGGGCGGCGGAGTCCCTGGGCGAGTCGTGATCGGTGTGCGCACGCGGCGGGAACCGGTGTGGCTCGGACCGGCCGAAGGCGAAGTGCGCGGGCACCCCGTCCGCTACGTCGCCTGCCCGTCCGTGCTGTCCGTGCTGTCCGCGCTGGCCATACCGCCGGCGGACGGCTCCGCCTACGAGGTGCTGGTCGTGCTCACCGACCGCGACGAGGGCGAGCTGGGCGACGCCGTGATGGCGCGGCTGCACCGGGAGCACCTGCACGAGGTGAGCAAGTACACCCTGCTTCAGGACCTGCTGCGGACCAGGCAACTCGACCCGCGCCTGCGCGGCCGGGACAACGCCTGGCTGGTCGACGCCCTGGTGGAGCTGGCCAGGGCCGGGGGGCTACCGAACACGACCGGGCTGTCGTTCGGCCGCGACGTGGCGCTGCGCCACGTCGTGCGCAACCGGTTGGCGGTGGACCCCGCGACGCTGGATCTCGGCGCGTTGATCACCGCCGTGGACGACGTGGTGACCGTCACGCGGTGGCGCGAACTCGGGGCCGACGAACGCCGGGGCATCACCGAGCACCTCGTGGAACGCCTGGGCCGTGCCGCCGACGTGGTGCTGCGCTTGGCCGCCGCACGGGACGACGTGGTCCCCGAACTCCTTGTCGCCGACGTCCTGACCCGCGCCCCCGAGGACGACGTGACGGCGGCGCGGGCGTTCGGCGCGTTCGCGCACTCGCGGTTCGGGTCCGACGAGCCGTCCCGCGCCGACCTGGGTGTCGCGGCGTCGGCCGCAGTGGAACTCGTCTCCCGCTCCGACACGCAGCGGGCTTGGCAGCAGGTCCGCCGCGCGGACGCGCTGCTGGCCCAGCTGAACGCCGTGGAGCTCGCGCACCACAGCCGGTTGCTGCCCAGCGGGCTCGCTTCGCGCATGGAGCGCGCGGCGACCACGCTGGACGAAGCCGACCTGCTGGCCGTCGAGGAGCACCACGGTGCCGGTGACCAGCGGCCACAGGTCCGGAGGTTGCGCGCCGCGGTCCGACTGCGCCGCTGGCTCGACACCTCGCCACCCGACATCGCCACGGTGCCGGACGCGCTGCGCCGCCACGCCCGCGACCTCGCGTGGGTGGACGGCGAACTCACCCAGGTTCGTCGCGGCTCGGCGAACCCGGTGGTGGCCAAGGCGCTCGGCCGGATCGTCAAGCGCGCGGGTGCCCGGCGCGGTGAACTCGACCGGCAGTTCGCGCGGGCGTTGCCCGAAGCGGCCTACACCCGCCCGGACGGCGTGATCGCCGTCGAGACCCTCCTGCCCGAAGTCGTCGCCCCGCTCGCCCGCAGGCACAAGGTGCTGCTCATCGTGGTCGACGGCATGTCGGGTGCGGCGGCGGCCGAGATCGCCCGTTCGATCGAGGACAACCCGCGGCTCGGCTGGACCGAGGTGGTGCGGTCGCCCGACGGTGGGCGTGAGGCGGTGCTGGCCGCGTTCCCCACCGAGACGACCTACAGCCGGACCTCCCTGCTGACCGCGTCGTTGACCGCCGGCACCGCCGAACACGAGCGGCAGGCTTTCCCCGGACACGACTTCTGGCCACCGCGCACCCGGGCGGTGCTCGTGCACAAAGCGGGGATCGGCGGATCGTCCGGCGCCGATCTCGGCACCGACCTGGACGCCCAGTTCACGCCGCGCACCGAGCCCCAGGTCGTGGCGGTCGTGCTGAACACGGTCGACGACGCGCTCGGCCGGGGCAGGCAGGCCGACGACCCCGCCTGGGGTTACCGCGATGTCGCGCACCTGCCGGAACTGCTCGACCGGGCCGCCGAGGGCGGCTGGGTCGTCGTGCTCACCAGCGACCACGGCCACGTGCTGGAACACGGTTCCGAACACCGGCCGGACCCCACCGGCGCCGCCCGGTGGCGACTACCGAACGGCGAGCACCAGCCCGACGAAGTGACCCTGACGGGTCCGCGGGTCCTGGTGCCCGGCGGAACGGCGGTCCTCGCCGCCACGGAGGACGTCCGCTACGGCGCGCGCAGCCACGGCTACCACGGCGGCGCCGCCCTGGCCGAGATCGCGATCCCGCTCGTCGTCCTGCTCCCGCCCGGTGTCGAGGAGCTGACCGGGTGGGCGGTGCACTCGCAGGGTCCACCCGATTGGTGGACCGGACGGCAGGCCGCCCCGCAGCCGAAGCAGGCGGCCGCGGTCAAGCGCAAGACGAAGGCGCCCGACACCCAGCCGGACCTCTTCGGCGACGAGCCGGCACCCGAGTCACGTGGCGCCCTGCTGATCAGCGGCGAGACGTTCGTCAACACGCACAAGGGCCAGCCGGCCAACAGGGTGCTCAAACCGGAGGTCTTCCGGGACGTGGTGGACGCCGTGCTGGCCGCCGGGGGCAGGATGCCCGTCGCGGACGTCCTGCGCGCCGCGGGCACACCGGGGCGCAACCCGCGCGGCTTGGTCGCGGCCTTGGGCCGGGTGCTGAACATCGACCAGTTCCCCGTGGTCGACCTGATCGACGACGGGCGCACGGTAGTGATCAACGAGAAGCTGCTCGACGAGCAGTTCCCCGAGGGGCGTCGATGACTCCGATCAGTCCGGCACGCAGGCGGGCGGTGCTGGCGGCACTGCGTCGCGGCACCGTGCCGGAAAGCGGCCTGGACCTGTTCGCCGTCGGGCTCGATCGGCTCGCTCCGACGTTGGACGAGGAGCTCGCGTCGTGCGCGGCGGGCGGTGCGGGTTTCAAAGCGGTGCGCGGCGAGTACGGCGCGGGCAAGACGTTCCTCGCCCGGTGGCTCGCCGAGCGCGCCAAAGCTTCCGGCATGGCGGTCAGCGAGATTCAGGTCTCGGAGACCGAGACCCCGCTGCACCGCTTGGAGACTGTGTACCGGCGCCTGTGCGAGAACCTGACCACAGCGGTCAGCCCACCGAGCGCCTTCCGCTCGGTGCTCGACAGCTGGATGTTCGCGTTGGAGGAAGACGTCCTGGCCGAGGGCGAGGTCGACGGGTCGGACGCCGAGCGCCTCGGGGACGCGGTCGACGCGCTGCTGGAGCTGAGGCTCGGCCAGATCGCCCGCACCACGCCCGGCTACGCCGCAGGCCTGCGGGGCTACCGGAAGGCCGTGGCAGCCGGCGAGAGCGACATCGCGGACGGGTTGGCGGCGTGGCTCGCGGGCCAGCCGCACGTCGCGGCGGCCGCCAAGCGCACGGCGAAGGTCAAGG
Source organism: Actinosynnema sp. NPDC002837 (assembly GCF_040295345.1). Taxonomy (NCBI): domain Bacteria; kingdom Bacillati; phylum Actinomycetota; class Actinomycetes; order Pseudonocardiales; family Pseudonocardiaceae; genus Actinosynnema; species Actinosynnema sp. NPDC002837. The sequence continues at coordinate 20,182 of NZ_JBEOVG010000075.1, read as the reverse complement.
GCGACATCGACCACTTCCAGGCGCTGGGCTTCCTCCAGGGCCTGCTGACCGTGCTGCGCGACGCCGGGCACCCCGGGTTGCTGCTGGTGCTGGACGAGACCGAGACCCTGCAACGCGTGCGCGGCGACGTGCGGGAGAAGGGGCTCAACGCCCTGCGGCAACTGCTCGACGAGATCGACGCGGGCCGCTTCCCCGGCCTGTTCCTGGTGATCACCGGGACGCCCGCGTTCTTCGACGGTCAGCAGGGCGTACAGCGGCTACCGCCCCTGGCGCAGCGCCTCGCCACGGACTTCACCACCGACCCGAGGTTCGACTCGCCGCGGGCCGTCCAGTTGCGGCTGCCGGGATTCGACCTGGTCCGACTCGGCGAACTCGGCCGGGCGGTGCGTGACCTGTACGTCGGTGTCGCGCGCCACCCCGACCGCGTGTCGTCCGCTGTGGACAACTCCTACATCGCCCAGCTGGCGGACGCCGTCACGGGCGGTCTCGGCGGTCAGGTCGGGGTGGCGCCGCGGATCTTCCTGCGCAAGCTGGTCGCCGACGTGCTGGACCGCGTGGACGAGCACGACGACTTCGACCCGCGCAAGCACTACGCCCTCACCCTGACGCAGTCCGAACTGACGGAAGTCGAGCGGAACGCGGCGGCGCGATCCGCCGACGACGTCGAGCTGGACCTGCCGTGACCACCGGCCTCGACGGCCTGCACCCGGTGCTGGTGCACCACATCGTGAACACCCTGGGGTGGGGTTCGCTGCGGCCGTTGCAGGCCGAGGCGGTGGGGCCGCTGGTCGATGGTGACGACGCCGTGCTGCTGGCGCCCACTGCCGGGGGCAAGACGGAGGCCGCGTGCTTCCCGCTGCTCAGCGCGATGGAGCAACACAAGTGGACAGGGTTGTCGGTCATCTACGTGTGCCCGCTCAAGGCACTGCTGAACAACCTGCACCCCCGGCTGGAGGGTTATGCCTCGTGGCTGGGGCGGCGGGTCGGCCTGTGGCACGGCGACACGACCCAGGCCACCCGCCAGAAGATCCTCCGCGACCCGCCGGACATCCTGCTCACCACGCCGGAGTCCTTGGAAGCGATGCTCGTCAGCGTCAAGGTCGAGCACGGCACGTTCTTCGCCGGTCTCCGCACGGTGGTGGTGGACGAGGTGCACGCGTTCGCCGGCGATGACCGGGGCTGGCACCTGCTGGCCGTCCTCGAGCGCCTGACGCGGGTGGTCGGACGGCGGATTCAGCGTGTCGGCCTGTCCGCGACGGTCGGCAACCCGCACGACCTGCTCACCTGGTTGCAGGGTTCCGGTCGCGGGACGCGGCCGGCGCGGGTCATCGCGCCGGGGGTGGACGGCACCCCGGTGGCCCCTGCCTCGGTCGGCGAGATCGAGCTGGACTACGTGGGCTCGGTGTCCAACGCGGCCACCGTGATCTCCTCGCTGCACCGGGGCGAGAAGCGGCTGGTGTTCTGCGACTCCCGGCAGCTCGTCGAGGAGCTGGGCGAGGCGCTGCGCAGCCGCGGGGTCACCACGTTCCTGTCGCACGCGTCCCTGTCCGTGGACGAGAGGCGACGCGCCGAGCTGGCTTTCGCCGAGGCCCGCGACTGCGTGATCGTGTCCACCAGCACGTTGGAGCTGGGCATCGACGTGGGTGACCTGGACCGGGTCATCCAGATCAACGCGCCCGGCTCGGTGGCGTCGTTCCTGCAACGCCTCGGGCGCACCGGCCGCCGGGCCGGGACGGTGCGCAACTGCCTGTTCCTCGCCATCAGGCGCGACCAGGTGGCCTGGGCGGCGGGGCTGCTCCTGTTGTGGAGCAGGGGGTTCGTCGAGCCGGTCAGCGCACCACCGCAACCCCGCCACATCGTCGCGCAGCAGTTGTTGGCGCTGGCGCTGCAGGAGAACCGCATCGGCGACCGGTTGTGGGTGGAGGGCTGGAACGGCCTCGCGCCGTTCGACCGCGGTGCCGAGCCGATCCTGCGGCACCTGGTGGACAACGGGTTCCTCGACCGCGACGGCGACATGCTGTTCATCGGGCCGGCGGCGGAACAGCGCTTCGGACGCCGGCACTTCATGGACATGACGGCGGTGTTCACCGCGCCGCCGCAGTTCACCGTCCTGCACGGACGCCGCGAGATCGGACGCACCGATCCGGCCCTGCTGACCGAGAAGGTCGAAGGCCCTCGCCTGCTGCTGCTGGGCGGTCGGAGCTGGAAGGTCGGCTGGATCGACTGGAAGCGCCGCCGCTGCTTCGTGGAGGAGGCGACCGGCGGCGGCAAGGCCCGCTGGCACACCCCGGGCCTGAGCGGAGCCTCGATGCAGCTGAGCCGCGCCGTCCGGGACGTCCTGCTGGGCAGCGACCCGCCGGTGAAGATGACGCAGCGGGCCCTCCGCGCGTTGGCCGAAGAGCGTGAGGACGCGAGCAGCACCGTCCACCCCGGTGGAACGGTCGTGACCCGTGACGACGCGGACGTGCGATGGTGGACGTGGGCGGGCTACCGGGCCAACGCCACGCTCGCCTCGACGCTGTCCGAACTGACCGATGCCAAGCAGCGCGTGGACGACGCGTCGATCCGCCTCCGCACGGATGTGACCGTGGAGATGTGGCGGGCGGCGCTGACCGACGCGGCCGAGCGGCTGTGCCTGCCGGAGGTCGACGAGCGGGCGTTGGAGGGCCTCAAGTTCAGCGAGGCGCTGCCCCACACCTTGGCGACGGCGACGTTGGCGGCCCGCTTGGCCGACCTCGACGGCGCGGCCTCGGTGCTGGCGGAGCCGAGTCGTTTCGTGGTCACCCCCGGAAAATCACGCTGAAGTCCCTTTTCTCGCATCTCGTGTAACGGCAACGGGCGACTGGCCTATATGCCGGTCACCAGAACAGCACACGAGGACCACGAACACCCGGTTCGAGCGGGTGTCGGGCTCGGGCGTGCTCGCCGCGCGCGACCACGAGGTGAATGTGAGACTCCTACTCTTTTCCGACCTCCACCTCGACACGCATTTCCGGTGGGCCGGCCCGGCACTGGCCCGTGCCCGCCGACTCGCTCTGCGCGAGACGTTGCAGAGCATCACGGCCCTGGCGCGAGCCCAGCAGGCGGATGCCCTGCTCTGCGCAGGTGACCTGTACGAACACGAACGGTTCTCACCTGATACCGCGCACTTCCTGCGCGACGCGTTCGAGAGCGTCGACATGCCCGTCTTCCTCGCGCCGGGGAACCACGACTGGTACGGGCCGCAGAGCCTCTACCACCAGGTCGAGTGGACCCCGAACGTGCACCTGTTCACGGAGGACCGATTCGTCGCGCATGAATTGGCGGACGGCCTCACGCTGTGGGGCGCCGCGCATCGCGCGCCCGCCAACACCGACGGATTCGTCGAGCACTTCCGCGTCGACCGCGGCGGGGTCAACCTGGCGCTGTTCCACGGTTCGGAGACCGCGACCATCGGATTCCAGGAATCGGGCAAGCTGCCGCACGCGCCGTTCACCGCGTCGGAAATCGAGGCCGCCGGCATCGACCACGCCTTCGTCGGCCACTTCCACACCGCGAGGGACGCCGAACGGCACACCTATCCCGGCAATCCCGACCCGCTGGCCTTCGGCGAATCAGCGGGCCGAGGGGTCGTCCTGTTCACCGTGCACGACGACGGAACCGTGGAACGGGAACGCCACGACGTGTCCGTCAGCGAAGTGCACGACGTGACGGTGCGCCTGGACGGCGTCAGCCACTCCGGACAGGTGCGGGAACAGGTCATCGCGGCGGTCGCCGGGTTGAGCGGGGTCGCGCGGGTCACGATCACCGGCGAGATCGCGCCCGAGGTGGACCTCCGGCCGGCCGACCTCGCCACGCTCGCACCGCACCTGGACGCCCTGGTCCCACGGCTCGGGCCGGTGCACGTCGCCTACGACTTCGACGCGCTCGCCGGGGAACCGACCGTGCGGGGGCAGTTCGTCCGGAACGTCCGGGAGGACCCGACCTTGGACGAGGAGACCCGCAGACGTGTCCTGGTCACCGGCCTGCGCGCGCTCGACGGCCGGGCCTCCGAACTCGCCGTCCACTGATCTGTCGAACACGGGGAACACATGAGAATCGAGTCGGTCACCGCACGTGCTTTCGGCCCGCTCATCGATCACACACTGGAGTTCGCCCCCGGTCTGACGGTGGTGGCGGGCCCCAACGAGTCGGGGAAGTCCTCCTGGCACGCCGCGATCTACGCGGCGCTGTGCGGGCGGCAACGGGGACGAGGCAGGCCGGGGCCCGCCGAACAGCGGTTCGCCGACCGGCACCGACCGTGGCGCGGCGGCGCGTGGACGGTGTCCGCGATCATCGAACTGGCCGACGGACGACGTGTCGAGCTCAGCCAGGACCTGCTCGGCAAGGTGGACTGCCGGGCCTTGGACCTCGCGCTGAACAGGGACGTCAGTGCCGAGATCATGTTCGCCGGTGCACCGGACGCCAGTCGGTGGCTGGGGCTGGACCGCCGCTCGTTCGCCGCGACCGCGTGCGTGCGGCAGGCGGACGTGCTCAGCGTGCTCGGTGATTCCGGCGCGTTGCAGGAGCACCTGCAGCGGGCCGCGGCCACAGCGGGCACGGACGCCACCGCCGCCGTGGCACTGCAGCACATCGACGAGTTCCGCCGTGAGCACGTCGGAACCGAACGCGCCAACGCGGTCAAACCGCTGAGGACGGCGCGGAGGCGGCTGGCGGAGGCGGAGGAGCAGCTCGTCCTGGCCCAGCGCGCGCACGGGGAGTACCTCGACCTCGTCGAGCGGTCGGAGAAGTTGCGGCTGGAGGCCGGACTCGGTGCGCACCGGGCCGCCCTGGCCGGGGAAGCCGTCGAGGGCTTGACGCGCTTGCGAGAGGTGTGGCGTTCCTGGAACGCCGCGCTCGCCGAGGCCGACCGCGCGGAACGAGCGGTGGCCGATCACGGTGTCCGCCTTCAGGAACAGACCACCCGGCTCGACCGGATCCGCGTGCTCGACGCACGCTTCGGCGGGGTGGCCCCGGCGGCGCCCGCGGCGCAGGACGACCTGGCCGCCCTGGTCGAACGGGCGCAAGCCGCCTGGCAGGTCGCGCCGTTGCCCCGCACCCTCGACGGCCCGACCGCCGACGACCTGCGCGCGGAACTGGACGAACTCCCTCCATCCCCCACCGGTGACACCGCTGTTGAAGAGCACGTGCGCGCCGCCGCCGACGTGCACCGGGAGGCGCTCGCCATCGCCGAGGCGCACCGGTCGAAGGAGCCGGCGACTCCGACCGACCAGGACGGCCCGACCGAGGCGGCGGTGGTGGCGGGACCGGCGGTGCTGCGCCGCCTGGCGGCCGACCTCGCTTCCACCGACGGCGTGCCGGAGATCGATCCGGGGACCTTGGCCGACTCCGTGGCACGAGCGCGTCACCGTCAGCGCGAAGCGACCACGACAGCCGAGAACACCCGACGCCGCGAAGAGGATGCCCGGCACCGCCACGACGCCGCCGTCCAAGCCGCGTCCGGCGGTGCGACCGCACTGCGGCCCGTGGTGTTCGGGCTGGCCGCCGTGCTGCTGGTGAGCGGGCTCGTCCTGGTGGCGGTCGGTCCCCTCGCCGTGGCCGTGGTGGCGCTCGTCCTCTCCGTCTTGTGCGGCGGGGTCGGATTCGTGCGGCGTCGAGGCGCGGCGCGGGTCGACGGCGAGGTGGCGGCGGAAGCCGAACGGGCCCGGATCGACGCCGAGAACGCCCGTCGATCCCTGTACGAGGCCGAGCACGCGCTCGCCGCCGCGGAGGCCCGCCACGCGGCCGCGGTGGAGCAGCGGGAACGGGCCGACCGGGCACGGACCGATCTGGTGGCGCGGTGCGGCGAACTGGGCCTCCCGCCCGACCCCCGCGAGTTGTCGGCGTTGGCCGGACGTGCGGAGCGGCTGATCGAGGCGCGTGCGGCGGCGGACGCCTGGCGCGCCGAGGACGGACGGCTGCGTGACCGGGTCGGCCGCGCGGGGGTCGCGCTCGCCGATGCTCTGCGGCAGCGAGGCGCGGCCGTGGCGGACGACGTGCGGTGGTCGTTCGAGGAGTACGAGGCACGGTGTGCCGTCAACGCGCGCCAGGCCGGCGTCGCCGCACGCCGCGGACCGCTCGAACGGTCGTTGGCGGACCGGGTGGCGGCTGAGGCGGCCGTGCGGGACGCGATCACGGCCCGAGCCCGTGCGGTCGGGTTGCTGCGAGAGGCCGCGCAGGCCATCGGCCACACCGTGACGGGGGACATCGCTGCCGAGGAGTTGTCAGCGGTCATCACCCGCTGGCGGGAGGCGAGGGACCGGCAGTCGACCGAGGCACACCGCGACCACGCCGACTGGCTGCTGCTGACCAGGCTGCTCGACGGAGCCGACCTCGCCGAGCTGGAGAGCGACCTCCTCTCCCTGCGGGAGCAGGACGCGGCACTGCGGCGATCGGCCGGGGAAGCGCGTGACGTGGCCGACCGGGCACGACTGCGGTGCGAGGAGTCCGCCGGCGCCTGTTCGGTGCGGGTGGAGGAGGTGGCCGACGTCGACGCCGCGCTGGTGGCGGCGAAGGAACTCGCCGCCACCGCACGCGCGGAAGCGGCCGAACTCGCGACCGAGGCGGACTTGGCGGAGGGCGCGCTCGTCGAGCGGGCGCGGACGCTTCCCGGCGTGTCCGAGGCCGAGGAGGCGGTGGAGGCGGCGCGTTCCGCGCTCGACGACGTCGAGCAGCTCGCCCGGACCCTCGACGTGACCAGGGCGCACCTCGCCCGTGCCCAGGAAGCCGTCCACCGCGACATCGCCCCCGTGCTGGTCGGCACGCTGCGCGAGTGGCTTCCGGTGATCACCGACGGCCGCTACGTGGACGCGGCACTCGATCCGGCGACGCTGTCGGTGCGGGTCTGCGGGCCTTCACGGGAATGGCGGAACGCGAACGTCCTGTCCGTCGGCACCGCCGAACAGGTCTACCTCCTGCTCCGCCTCGCACTCGTCCGACACCTGACGGCGGCGGACGAGGTGTCCCCCCTGCTGTTGGACGACGTGACCGTGCAGGCGGACGACACCCGCACCTCGGCGATCCTCGACCTGCTGCTGGCCTTGGCCGAACGGCAGCAGATCGTGTTGTTCGCCCAGGAGTCCTCGGTGCTCGACTGGGCCGACCGGAACCTGACCGGCGGGCGGCACGCCGTTCTGCGCTTGGCGCCGGTGTCCGTGGCATAGCGCTTCCCCTCACCTGTGCAGGGCATCGGTGGGCCGTCTGAGGTCTTGTCGGGCTAACCTCGGGACGCGGCCTGCCGGGCACCGAGCGCACGCTCGTCGCTGCCACCCACCCGACCCGCACCTGTAATCCGCGTGCCCAGGTGGGGGATCAACCGGTGGCTCTCGTGCGCCGCAGCACTCGGACCTTGCTCGACATGTCCGATCGGTTGCACACCGTGCCGGAAGAGCAGGCCCTCATCCAGTCCGAGGCGGGTGTGGGGACCGCCGAGGTGCGGTCGTGGAAGATCAGCCTGCCCCCGTTCCTGACGGACGTGGTCGAGGCCGGACTCGGGCACGTCGAGGTGCTGCTGGAGCTCAGTGAGACGGGCTCCCGCCGGCCCGGGCGCTCGGCTACGACGTCGACGTCGTGCACGTGGCGGGCCCCAGTACCGGTGTGGTGGCTCGGAGTTCTGCGACGCGTGGAGCGCGGGTCTGCTCGACATCGGACCCGGCCGTCAAGAAGGCCGAGGACGCGAACTTCCACGAACTCATCCGGAACACCTACCGGGTGTTGCTCACTCGCCGGCCGCGCGGGGTTTGCGTTTGTTCGACGGACCCCGAGACCCAGGAGTACCTGGAGAAATCGGCGCGTTGACGACCGGCGTGGTGTCTCTCGGTATCCGAGGTACTAGTGCGCGCGAGTGCTCTGATCGCGCAGCCGGGTGAGGAGGGCTCACAGCCGTCTGCGACGCACGATCTTGAGAGTCATGTCGCAACGACGAAGAGCGCGCGCCCGCCGTCCCCGGCCCGATCCCGTGCGCGTGGAGGAGTTGGTGGCGTACCTGCGCGCTGACCGGGCGTGGCGGGACGAGGTGGCCAAGCGGCTGGTGGCGAGGCTGGACCAGAGGCTCGTGCGGTCGGCGCGGGCGTACGGGTGTCGGCCCATCGCGCACGTGGCGGAGGAGTTGGACAGCCAGGCGTGCGTCGACCTCGGGCCCGGTGTGCCGTACCAGCTCGCCAAGGCGGTGTACGGGCAGGTCAGGTTGCGGGGCGCGGCGCGATTGCGGCAGACGGCGCGCAGCCTGCGGGTGCTCGGCGTGTACCTGTGCGGCAACGACTTGGCCGGGTGCCCGTGCACGGAGGCGTTGGCGCGCGATCCGCAACAGGCGCGGGTCGATCGCGTGGTGAGTGGCGCCTTGGACGGCGCGGGCTTCTAGCCGAACACGTTTGGGCGGTGACCCGGATGGGCAACAAGATCACCGTGGGCAAGATCCGAATCGGCACTTCCGGCTGGCATTATCCCGAGTGGCGTGGTGAGTTCTACCCGCGCGGGTTGCAACAGCGGCTGGAATTGCAGTTCCTGTCACGACGCCTCGACACGGTCGAGATCAACGGCTCGTTCTACGGGCTGCGCAAGCCGACGGACTTCAAATCTTGGTTCGAACGCACCCCCGAGAACTTCGTGTTCGCCGTCAAAGGCCATCGGGAGATCACCCACACGAAGCGATTACGCGACGTCGGGAAGGACGTGGAGGAGTTCTTCGGCTCCGGTGTCCTCGACCTCGGGCCGAAGCTCGGGCCGGTCCTGTGGCAGCTGCCGCCGACGCTGCCGTGGCGGCCCGAGCGGCTCGCCACGTTCCTGGAACTGCTGCCGGACCCGCCGGTCCGGCACGCGCTCGAAGTCCGCCACCCGAGCTGGGACACCCCCGAGCTGGTGGAGTTGTTGGCGCAGCACGACGTCGCGCTCGTCGTCGCCGAATCCTCCGGCCGCTTCCCGGAACCGCGCGAGCTCACCACCGACTTCGTCTACGCCCGCCTGCACGGCGACGAAGAGCTCTACGTCAGCGCGTACTCCGACCCGGCCCTGGACCGCTGGGCCTCACGGTTCCGCGAGTGGTCGGTTTCGCGCGACGTGTACGTCTACTTCGACAACACGATGAGCGGCGCCGCGCCGTTCGACGCCCTCGCGCTCGCCGAACGGCTGGGCTGAGGCGCGGTCAACCGAGCCGCGGTCAGCCGAGGCACGGTCAGGGGAGGTGCGGTCAGCCGAGCCGGGGCACGCGGTCCAGCACGACGCCGAAGTGCTTGGCGTAGGCGTCCAGCAGCGCGTCGTCGTCCAACTCCTCGACCACCTTGTCGTCACCGGTCGTGGTGATCAGCTTGTTCTCCGCGATGGTGATCCGCCCGGTCGCCGTCGGCAGCGAGCACGTCGCACCGCGCCGGAACGGCGACTCCGGCCACGTCTGCTGGTACCAGCACGTGGCGCGGAACTCCTCCAACGCGCGCGGGCGCAGTTCGAGGCGGTACTGGGGCACGCCGTTGAACAGCACGTCCACGTCGCCCGCCGGTGTGTCGACCATCCGGAACACACCGGCGGGATCGTGCTGGTCCTCCCGGCTGACGAGGTCCAACGGCCGCAGGCTGAACCGCCCGAAACCGACGTCGACGAGCAGATCGCCCACGCGCAACGCCAAGTGGTCGAACGGCGGCCCGTACGCGCCGTCGTTGAACACCTTGGCCGACAGCAGCCGCACGTCGTGCCCCAACGCCGTCAACAACGCCGCGAACGCGCCGTTGAGCTCGTAGCAGAACCCACCGCGCCGCCGGTTGACGATCTTGTTTACCAACAGGTCCTCGTCGAGCACGATCGCCTCGCCGAGGTGGATGCTGAGGTTCTCGAAGGGCACCGAGGCCACGTGCCGTTCGTGCAGCTCGACCAGGGTGCTCGCGCGCGTCGCGCCGATCCTGGCCAGGTAGGCATCAAGTGTGCGGTCGTCCATGCGCACAACTTGCACCTTCGAGTGCGGTGGAGGTCAAGCGCGGGGTACGCCGGAGATCATCCGGGTACCCCGTCGACGTGACGGGCGAGGTGCGGATCGGGACGTCGGGTTGGGTGTACCCGACCTGGCGCGGGGCGTTCTACCCGGAAGGCCTGGTGCAGCGGCGGGAGTTGGAGCACATTTCCCGGCTCCTCACGTCGGTCGAGTTGAACGGCTCCTTCTACTCCCTGCAACGCCCCTCCAGCTACCGGACGTGGGCGCGGCAGACGCCGGACGACTTCCTGTTCGCGGTCAAAGGCGGTCGGTTCATCACCCACCTCAAGCAGTTGCGCGACGTGGAGACCCCGTTGGCCAACTTCTTCGCCTCCGGCGTGCTCGCACTCGGCCCCAAGCTCGGACCGGTGCTGTGGCAGTTGCCCCCGACGACCGCCTACGACCCCGACCGGCTGACCACGTTCTTCGACCTCCTTCCCCGCACCACGACCGCCGCCGCCGAACTCGCCGAACGGCACGACGACCGCCTGCCGGACGACCGCGCCTGGACCACCACCGACGCCGACCGACCACTGCGGCACGCGCTGGAGGTCCGGCACTCGACGTTCCAGGTCCCGGAGTTCCACGACCTCCTCCGCGCGCACGGGATCGCGCTGGTCGTCTCCCACTCCGCCGACCGGTTCCCCTACGTCGAAGACGTCACGGCGGACTTCGCGTACGTGCGGCTGCACGGCAACCAGGCCCTGTACGTCGGCAGCTACACCGACGACGAACTGGACGAGTGGTCCGCGAAGATCCGCGCCTGGGCCGCCGACCACGACGTCTACGCGTACTTCGACAACGACACCGACGCCGTCGCACCGCACGACGCCCTCCGCCTCGCCGAACGCCTCGCCCTGCCGAAACCCGGACCTGCCCACACAATCAGGTGAACGGCGGTCGCCAGGCCCCCGCACGGCCGCCGACCACAGCACCCTGGAGCGGTGACCCCGATGACGACCCTCGGCCTCGTGACCGCCCTGGCCCTCACCACCGGAGCCCTGGCATCGAGCGGCACGGCGGTGGCGCGGCAACCCGACCCCACCTGCGACCGCGGCGAGTTCTGCGTGTGGTCGGGCGTCCAGTACACCGGCGACGCCCACCGGCTCGACCTGGAGTCCGCGAACCCGCGCGAGTGCATCCCGCTGCCCGACGGCTTCGTGGCGCGCTCGTTCGTGAACAACCTGACCAGGGACACCTCGGTCTACCAGCGGGTGACGTGCTCGACCGAGGCCGAGTTCACCACCTACCCGGGCAAGGGCACCTACGTGCCGGACGCGCCTTTCGTGGTCAGGGCGATCCAGGTCTGGGAGCCGTAGAGCGACCCGCAACGCCGATTACTTTCCGAACCTGGTTGACTACCCGCTGCAAGGATGTCGGGACCGGTGGCACACGCGCACACCGGCACGAGGTCGTTCCGACCGGATTGGCAGAACCGTGAGCTACCCGCCGCCGCCCCTACCACCCCGGTACCTGTGGATCCCGGCGCCGCACGCGCACCGGATCCGCACGAGCTGCCGACGGGTCGCCGTGCTGCTGATCACCGCCTGCCTCGTGCTGATCCCGCTGCTCGCGCTGCTCGGCGGCCACCTGCCGCCCGTGTACCCGGCGCTCGGCGTCTTCAGCTGGTCGCTCATCGGCAGCAGCATGGTCATGGTGGTGCTGGCGGGCGCCTTCCTCCTCGCCGCCCGACGCCACGTGTCGGCCGAGCACCTCGACCTGCACAAGGTCCGCGAACTGCGCTCGGGGATCGTCGTGGCGTGGACGTCGTCGCTCTTCATGACCATGTTCGCCTTCGGCGGCCTGTCGCTCGGGCGGTCGTTGGCACCGCTCAACCGGGACGCCCGCGCCACCTCCTGGCCCGGCGTGTGGGCGCTCATGCTCCTGCTGGCCACGCCCCTCGTGCTCGCCACCATCGCCCTGGTCACGGGCCGACGGCTGCTCGGACCGCCCGCGCGCCGCCGAACGCGCTAACCGGCCGGAACGCCGATCGCCAGCACCGCCGTGTCGTCCTCGACGCCGTCGCCCAGCCGGTCCAGCAGGCCGACGAACGCGTCCACGGCCCCCGCCGCGGACACCGGGGGCAGGCCGGCCGCGAACGCCAGCAGCTCCTCTTCGCCGTAGCGGGTCTCCGGACCGGTCCGCGCCTCGATCAAACCGTCGGTGTACAGCACGAACGTGTCACCGGCGGCCAGGTGGACGGTCGTGGTGACGACCCGCGCGTCCGGCAGGATCCCGATCAGCTGACCACCGGGCATCTCCACGTACTCGACGGTGCCGTCCGCGCGCAGCAGCAGGCCGGGCGGGTGGCCGCCGGCCGCCAGCGTGAGCGTGCAGCGGTCCTCCTCGACGGTCAGCACGCCGAACGTCACCGTGCAGAACCGCGGGTACCCGGTGTCCACCTCCTGGTTGAGCACGGTGTTGAGGTTGGTCAGCACCGCCACCGGGTCGGGGTCGTACACGGCCGCCGAACGCAGCGTGTAGCGGGTCAGCGACGTCACCACCGCCGCGTTCGCGCCCTTGCCGCACACGTCGCCGAGGAACACCGCCCACCGGCCGTCCGCCAGCGGGAACAGGTCGTAGAAGTCGCCGCCCACCTCGAACGGCGACGCGTGGTGGTAGTGCGTCGCCGTCTCCACGCCCGGCACGGCGGGCAGCACCGGCGGCAGCAGGGTGCGCTGGAGGGTCGTCGCGAGCCGCCGGATCTCGTCGCGCTCCCGCTCCGCCTCCTGTCGGGCGCGCAGCAGCTCCCGCTCGTACGCACGGCGGTCGCTCGCGTCGAACACCGTGGTGCGGATCAGCAACGGCTCACCGTCACCGCCCGTCTTCAGGGTGGAGTTCACCAGCACCGGCAGCCGCGTGCCGTCGGCCGCGACCATCTCCAACGCCACGCCGCCGACCTCGCCCTGCATCCTCAGCAACGGCGCGAAGTGCGTCTCGTGGTACAGCTTGCCGCCGACGGTGAGCAGGTCCGCGAACCGCAGCCGACCCACCAGCTGCACGCGCTCGTACCCCAGCCACCGCAGCAGCGTCCCGTTCACCTTCGCGATCTGCCCGTCGAGCATGGTGGACAGGTAGCCGCACGGCGCGTTCTCGTACAGGTCGTCGGCGCTGTCCTCCAACAACGCCGAGAACGCCTCGCGGTCGCCCGTCACGCGGTGTCCGCCACGAACTCGGCGATCGCCGCCGCGGTGGCCTCGGGTGCGCTCAGCTGCGGGCAGTGGCCCGTGGCGGGGAGCGTGACGAGCTTGCTGCCCGGGATCCGCGCGTGGACGTACGCGCCCACCTCGGGCGGCGCGATGACGTCCTGCTCGCACTCCAGCACCAGCGTCGGCACGGTCACCGCGGCCAGGTCCGCCCGGTTGTCGGACAGGAACGTCGTGCGGGCGAACACCTTCGCGACCGCGGGATCCGTGCGGCAGAAGCTGTTGGTCAGCTCGGCCGCCAGCTCCGGCCGGTCGGCGTTGCCCATGATCACCGGGGCCATCGCGGCCGACCAGCCCAGGTAGTTGCTGTCCAGCGAGTCGAGCAGCTCGTCGATGTCGGCGGCGCTGAACCCGCCCCGGTAGTCGCCGTCGTCGACGTACCGCGGCGAGGGCGTGACCAGCACGAGCTTGGCGAACGTCGTGGGCTCCGCGGCCACCGCCAGCACGCCCACCATCGCCGACACCGAGTGGCCCACGAACACCACGTCGCGCAGGTCGAGGTCGTGGCAGATGTCCAGCACGTCCCGCGTGTACCCGTCGAGCGTCGAATAACGCCGCTCGTCCCACGCGGACAGGTCGGACCGGCCCGCGCCGACGTGATCGAACAGCACGACGCGGCACGTGGCGGCGAGCGCGGGCACCACCAGCCGCCACATGGTCTGGTCGCACCCGAAGCCGTGCGCGAGCATGACGACGGGACCGCCGGCGTTGCCGGTCACGACCACGTTGTTCCTGCGCCGCGCATCCACCACGTCATCCTTCCACTTCCCGGCGCGGTTCCCGCTGCCCCTGTTTCCGACCATAGGTTCCGCGGCGGCCGGCTGCCGGCTGCCCGGCGTCTGGTCCGGTCGTCTGGTCCGGTCGTCGGGCCCGGTCGTCGGGCCCGGTCGTCGGGCCCGGTCGTCGGCGGCCGGATTGTCGGTGGTCGGCGCTACCGTGCCGGGCATGAGGATGTCGAACGCCACCGAGCTGACCGCCGAGCACCACGCCCAGCTGGCGGAGCTCGGCCTGCGCACCGACCACCTGGACGAGGCGATCTGGGCCGGGGTCGACGCCCGGGCCTCCGCGCCCCCGCTCGGGCCCACCAACGGCGCCGGCCTGCTCGACTGGATCCACCGGGTCGGCAGGCTCCGCGAGGTCCTCGTGGCGGAGGGCTGGACGCGGGTCGACAAGTGGAACGCGGGCCTCGTCCAGCACCCCACCAGACCGGTCGTGCTCGGCACGCTCCAGGGCAACCGCCACACCGGCACGCCCGGCGCACCCCTGCGCAGCGACTACGCCAAGGGCCCGGCCATCGCCGCCATGATGCGCGGCAACGACAGCGACCAGTTCACCCTCTTCGACTCGCTGCACACGCACGAGTGGAAGCTGTGGTTCCTGGTCACCTACCCCCGGCAGGAAGGCGAACGGCTGGTCGTGCTGCGCGAGGTGGCGCAGCCGGAACCCACGCCGCAGGGCCAGGTCGTCGACCGGTGGGCGCGCCGGATCACGTTGCCGCCCTTGGTGTTCGGCCCGCTGCCCACCCCGCGCGATCCAGACGGCCCGGACGAGGTGGACGTCACCGTCACGCCGCGCCGGTAGGCGGGTGCGAGAATGGCGCGATCATGCTCACGCCCTCCCGCCTCGTCCTCGCCCGGACCCGCCGCGGCCTCACCGCGGTGGAGCTGGCGCGCAAGGCGGGCACGAGCCCGGCGAGCATCGGGGACTACGAGCACGGCCGCCGCCAACCACGACCGGCCACCACGGCCAGGCTCACCGAGGCCCTCGGCTTCCCGCCGGGCTTCCTCGAAGCCGACGACGTGCCGGAGGTCGAGGTGGCATTCACCAGACCGGCGGCCAAGCGGCAGCGGGACGCCGCGATCGGCGCCGCCCGCCTGGCCATCGGCTTCGACGGCTGGCTGACGCGGGCGTTCACCTTCCCCGAGCCGGACGTGCCGACGTGGGAGCACCCCGACCCGGAGACGGCGGCCGAGGTGCTGCGCGCCCGCTGGGGCATCCCGCACCGGCCCGCGCCCAACATGGTGCACCTGCTGGAGGCGCACGGCGTCCGGGTCTTCTCCCTGCCGCCGGACTGCGCGGGCGTCGGCCCGTTCTCCTGCCGGCACGACGGCACCCCGTACGTCTTCCTGGACCCGGCGGTCGCGCCGGGTCAGGCCCGCCTCGACGCGGCGCGCGAGCTCGGGCGGCTGACCGGGGCGTCGGACCCGCAAACGTTCGCCACCGCGTTCCTGCTGCCCCGCGCCGGCGTGCTGGCCGGCGTCGCCCGAGGCCCGCTCACCGAGCACGTCGTCGCGCACAGCGCCGGTTGGCACGTCGACCCGGTGACCCTGGCGCACCGCTTGCGCGACCTGGGGCTGTTGACGCGGACCCAGCACGCGACCGTGTGCGCCCAGCTGGCCCGCCGTGCCGTCGGGATGGCCCACCGCGAGACGTCCCAGCTGCTCGCCAAGGTCTTCCGCGCCCTGCGCGCCCAGGGCACCACGCCGCACGGTGTCGCCCGCGAGCTCCTGCTGGACGTGGAGGAGCTGAACGGGCTGGTGTTCGGCCTCGTGCTCACCGCCCTGCCGGGGCAGGGCGACCCCGGCCGCACCGCCAGGCCGAACCTCACCCTCGTCAGGGAGTGACCTGTGGCCCGTCGGGGGTGACCTGTCGGGGGTGACCTGTCGGGGGTGACCTGTCGAGGGTGACCTGTCGAGGGTGACCTGTCAGGGGTGGCCCGTCGCGGGTGGCCCGTCAGGCCCAGATGCCGGCCGACTCCTTCGCGTAGTCGCCGAACAGCCGTCCGTCACGTCCCAGCACGGACGGCACGCCGTCGGACAACGCGGCGTCGTGTCCGTCGCGGATGGCGATCAGCGACATCGTCAGCACCTCCGCGTACGCGGGCTCGATGCCGGCCTGCACCAACATGCCGGTGTAGTCGGCGGCAGGCACGTCCGTGATGCGGATCGAACGACCCGACACCTCACCGATCCGCGCCAGCACCTCGGAGAACGTCAACGCCTCCGGCCCGGACAGCTCGTAGGTGACGCCCGCGTGCCCGTCCTGGGTCAACGCCGCCACCGCCACGTCGGCGATGTCCTGCGCGTCGATGAACGGGTGGGCGCCGTTGCCGTTCCCGGTTCCCGCGGGCAACACGACCTCGCCGGCCAGGACCTCCGGCAGGAAGTAGTCCTCGCTGAAGTTGTGCGAGAACCACGTCGGCCGCAGGATCGTCCAGTCCACACCGGACTCCCGCACGGCGCGCTCACGACCGTCGTCCGTCGGGATGCCCCGCGCCGACAGCAGGACGATCCGCCGCACACCCGCCGCCACGGCTTGCGGCACGAACTCCACCAGCTCGGCGTCGTCGAGGTTCATCGCGAGCGGCACGAGGTAGACGGCGGTGGCGCCGTCGAGCGCACGCGCCCAGGTCGACGGGTCCGACCAGTCGAAGCGGATCTCCGTGCTGCGGGACACGCCGCGGTAGTCGACGCCGAGGGCGTCGAGGGAGGAAACGACACGGCGACCGGTCTTGCCGGTCGCGCCGAGCACCAGGATTGTCATGCCACAAGACAATCAAGATCGTGCCGGACGGAACATGGCTCACCGTCCCGGATGCATGTTCAATCGTCTACATGGATGACGTGGAAGCGCCGTGGACGCCGTGGCTGGGGTTGCGGAGTGGCTGACCTGAACGCGGCTGAAGTCTCCGCCGCGGCCGACGAGGACGCGCTCGCCGATCTCCTGCGCGGCTTGCGCGCGCGAAGCGCCGACGTGTGCCGTTCGTTCGCCTCGCCGCCGTGGGCGCTGGCGTTCACGGAGACGCGTCCGTTCACGCTCGTCGCCGCCGTGCGCGGCGACACCTGGCTGCTGGCCGAGGACGGGACCCAGGTCCTGCTGCGGCCGGGGTCGATCGGCCTGATCCACGGACCGCAGCGGTTCGTCCTGGCCGACGACCCGTCCACGCCGCCTCAGCTCGAGGTCCGTGAGGCGGACTGCGAGCAGTGGCTCGTCGGCACCCGCACCTACGGCCTCGCCGACGACGGCGAGTCGCTCGTGATCACCGCTGCCTACTCCGTCGACGGTGGCGTGGCGGCGCGACTGCTGAACGCCCTGCCGGCGACCTTCGTCGTGACGTGCGACGACGAGCACTGCCCCACGGTGGACGTGCTGGCCGCGGAGGTGGCGAGGGACCAGGCCGGGCAGGACATCGTCCTCGAACGACTGCTGGACCTCCTGCTGGTGTACGCGCTGCGCGAGTGGTTCGCCCGGCCCGAGGCGAACACTCCCGCGTGGTACCGGGCGTTGAGCGACGAGACCGTCGGCCCCGCCCTGCGCGCGATGCACGACGAGCCGCAGCGTGCGTGGACCGTCGCGGAACTCGCAGCGCGCGCTGGGGTGTCCCGGGCGGCGTTGGCGCGCCGGTTCACCGCACTGGTCGGCGTGCCGCCGCTGACGTACCTGACCCAGTGGCGCATGGACGTCGCCGCGGACCTGTTGGGCAAGCCGGACGCCACGGTCGAGTCCGTGGCGCGTGCGGTCGGCTACGGCGACGGGTTCGCGTTCAGCACGGCGTTCAAACGGGTACGCGGCGTGCGGCCCAGCGACCACCGTGTGGTAGCTCTGCGAGTATGAACTCTGTGGGCACGGATGCAGTGGGTGCGGATTCAGCGGGCAAGAACCTGGAAGACCTGCGGGACGCGCTGCGCCGGTTCGCCGCCGCGCGTGACTGGGACGAGTACCACACCCCGAAGAACCTGGTGATGGCGTTGTCCGGGGAGGTCGGGGAGCTGACCGACCTGTTCCAGTGGCTCACGCCCGAGCAGGCCGCGCACGCGATGGACGACCCCGAGTTGGCGTGGAACGTCCGTGACGAGCTGGCCGACGTCATGCACTACCTGGTGCGGTTGGCCGACAAGCTGGACGTCGACCTGATCGAGGCCGCGTTCGCCAAGATCGAGCGCAACGAACGCCGTTTTCCCACCGGTGACCTGAAGCCCGTGGAATGACTCCGAGTCAGACGTAGGTCAACAACAACAAGATCAAAGCGACGAGGACCACCAGGCCGAGAACGGCCGAAGCCCACATCGGTGTGTCCGACGACGACGGGCGGGCACGGACGTGCCTGCCTCTTCGTCTCATTTGTCTGCGCGCGCGCCATGGCACCGACGCCTCCCTCGTCCCACTACCGCTGCTCATGCCGGCTACGGTATGGACGATCAACCGCGGCAAACGGAGCGTCACCCGGTCGCGCCAAGCGCGTCGCCCGAATAGCGGTCGAAGCCGCCGGAAAGTGACGGTTCGCCGTCACGTGGAAAGGGTTCGCGGTCACGTGGAAAAACTGCGTCGAACGCCAAAAACCCTCAGGGGCACTCGAGTAAACGAGTGCCCCTGAGGGTGAAGTATGCTCGGCGGCGTCCTACTCTCCCACACCCTCACGAGTGCAGTACCATCGGCGCTGGAAGGCTTAACTACCGGGTTCGGAATGGGACCGGGTGTTCCCCAACCGCTATGACCACCGAAACACTATGAAATTACCAACCCGTAGGCACCCCAACCCACCCAGTCCTACACGGGTGGACCAAGGCGGTCCGGTTCGGTTCTTTCAGAACCGCACAGTGGATGCGTAGCGTCTTCATGACAAGTCCTCGGCCTATTAGTACCGGTCAACTCCAGCCGTTACCGACCTTCCATCTCCGGCCTATCAACCCAATAGTCTCTTGGGGGCCTTAACCCACAAAGGGGTGGGATACCTCATCTAGGAACAGGCTTCCCGCTTAGATGCTTTCAGCGGTTATCCCTTCCGAACGTAGCCAACCAGCAATGCCCTTGGCAGGACAACTGGCACACCAGAGGTCCGTCCGTCCCGGTCCTCTCGTACTAGGGACAGCCTTCCGCAAGTATCCTACGCGCGCGGCGGATAGGGACCGAACTGTCTCACGACGTTCTAAACCCAGCTCGCGTACCGCTTTAATGGGCGAACAGCCCAACCCTTGGGACCTACTCCAGCCCCAGGATGCGACGAGCCGACATCGAGGTGCCAAACCATGCCGTCGATATGGACTCTTGGGCAAGATCAGCCTGTTATCCCCGGGGTACCTTTTATCCGTTGAGCGACCACGCTTCCACAAGCCATGGCCGGATCACTAGTTCCGACTTTCGTCCCTGCTCGACCTGTCGGTCTCACAGTCAAGCCCCCTTGTGCACTTGCACTCGACACCTGATTGCCAACCAGGCTGAGGGAACCTTTGAGCGCCTCCGTTACCCTTTGGGAGGCAACCGCCCCAGTTAAACTACCCACCAGGCACTGTCCCTGATCCGGATCACGGACCGAGGTTAGACATCCAGTACGACCAGAGTGGTATTTCAACGACGACTCCACCATGACTGGCGTCACAGCTTCACAGTCTCCCACCTATCCTACACAAGCCGAACCGAACACCAATACCAAGCTATAGTAAAGGTCCCGGGGTCTTTCCGTCCTGCCGCGCGTAACGAGCATCTTTACTCGTAATGCAATTTCGCCGGGCCTGTGGTTGAGACAGTCGAGAAGTCGTTACGCCATTCGTGCAGGTCGGAACTTACCCGACAAGGAATTTCGCTACCTTAGGATGGTTATAGTTACCACCGCCGTTTACTGGCGCTTAAGTTCTCAGCTTCGCCCCGAAGAGCTAACCGGTCCCCTTAACGTTCCAGCACCGGGCAGGCGTCAGTCCGTATACATCGTCTTGCGACTTCGCACGGACCTGTGTTTTTAGTAAACAGTCGCTTCTCGCTGGTCTCTGCGGCCGAAAAATCCTAGCCCGCAAGGGGCTTCAAATCCCTCGGCCCCCCTTCTCCCGAAGTTACGGGGGCATTTTGCCGAGTTCCTTAACCACAGTTCGCCCGATCGCCTCGGTATTCTCTACCTGACCACCTGTGTCGGTTTGGGGTACGGGCCGCATGAACACTCACTAGAGGCTTTTCTCGGCAGCATGGGATCACTCTACTTCGCCTCAATCGGCTATGCATCACGTCTCAGCCT
>NZ_JBEOVG010000074.1:0-45497 GCF_040295345.1 Actinosynnema sp. NPDC002837 | reverse complement strand
GCCTTATGTTGTGGGTGGTGGGCGCGCCCGACCCCGTCCTCGCCCAGCACCACGTCGAACGCTGGGACGGCAGCCCCGGCCTCGACCTGCGCCTGCCGCCCGTGCACGCCGTGGGCCACCGCGTCGTGCACGGCGGCACCGGGTTCACCAGCCCGACCCTCATCACCGCCGACGTCCGCCGCGAGATCGCCGCCTTGACCGACCTGGCGCCGCTGCACCAGCCGAGGGCCCTGGCCGGCATAGACGCCGCCCAGGTACTGTTCCCGGCCGTGCCGCACGTGGCGTGCTTCGACACCGCGTTCCACCGCACCCTGCCCGCCGCCGCGTCCACCTACCCATTGCCGGCCGCCTGGCGCGACCGCTGGGACCTGCACCGCTACGGCTTCCACGGCCTCTCGCACGCATACGCTTCCCGCCGCGCGGTCGAGCTGGCGGGCGGCGGCACCCGCGTCGTGACCTGCCACCTCGGCGCGGGCTGCTCGCTGTCCGCCGTCCACGACGGCCGCTCGGTCGACACCACGATGGGCTTCACCCCACTGGCCGGTCTGCCCATGGCCACCCGCAGTGGCGACCTCGACCCCGGCCTGCTGCTGCACCTGCTCGACCGCCTCACCACCGACGAACTCGCCGACGGCCTCGCGCACCACTCCGGCCTGGCGGGTCTGTCCGGACACGCCGACCTGCGCGATGTCCACGCTGCGCTCGCGGCCGGTTCCGCCGACGCCGCGCTGGCCCTGGACGTGTTCACCCACCGCCTGCGCCAGGGCATCGCCGCCATGGCCGCGTCGATGGGCGGACTGGACCTGCTGGTCTTCACCGGAGGCATCGGCGAGCACGACGACCAAGTGCGAGCCCGAGTGGTGGACGGCTTGGCGTTCCTGGGTC
This sequence comes from Actinosynnema sp. NPDC002837, assembly GCF_040295345.1. Lineage (NCBI taxonomy): Bacteria > Bacillati > Actinomycetota > Actinomycetes > Pseudonocardiales > Pseudonocardiaceae > Actinosynnema > Actinosynnema sp. NPDC002837. The sequence goes on along the minus strand of NZ_JBEOVG010000074.1, from coordinate 44,612 downwards.
TCACCCTCGATCGCGAGGCCAACGCCGCGGCTTCGGGCGATGCCGGAATCGGCGCGAAGACGTCCCGGACGCCGGTCTGGGTCGTCACCGCCCGGGAGGACGTCGAGATCGCGGCCGGCACGCGGACCACGTTGGCCGCCGACACCGTGTTGTAGAGTTGAAGAAGTTTTCAACTTTGCAACTTGTCGGAGGCCGTCGTGCCACTCCCGCTGTACCAGGCCAAGGCCGAGTTCTTCCGCATGCTGGGGCATCCGGCGCGCATCAGGGTGCTCGAGCTGCTCCAGGACGGCCCGAAGCCGGTGCGCGACCTGCTTGCCGACATCGGCATCGAGGCGTCCAGCCTCTCGGCCCAGCTGGCGGTGCTGCGCCGTTCGGGGATCGTCACGGCTACCCGGGACGGCACGACCGTGGTCTACGCGCTGACCAGTGACGACGTGGCCGAGCTGCTGCGCGTCGCGCGCAAGGTCCTGACAGGTCTGCTGACCGGCCAGAACGAGCTGCTGGAGATGCTGCGCGAAGAGGAGCGGGCGTGACGGCGTTCCTGCCGGCCAGAACGGACTGGGCCGGTGCGACGCGAAGAGACCTCGTGGCGGGGGTGACGGTGGCGATCGTAGCCCTGCCGCTGGCCCTCGGGTTCGGTGTCGCTTCCGGGCTGGGGGCGGCGTCCGGCCTGGTCACGGCCGTGGTGGCGGGGGCGCTGGCGGCGGTGTTCGGTGGTTCCAGCCTCCAGGTGTCCGGACCCACCGGTGCGATGACGGTGGTGCTGGTGCCGATCGTCGCGCGCTACGGCGTGGACGGCGTGCTCACGGTGGGGCTGCTGGCCGGGATCTTGCTGGTGCTGCTCGCGGTCGCGCGTGCGGGCCGTTACATGCGGTACGTGCCCGTGCCGGTGGTGGAGGGTTTCACGATCGGCATCGCGGCGGTGATCGCGTTGCAGCAGGTGCCCGCAGCCCTGGGGGTGTCCGCACCCGGCGAGGACCACGTGGTGCTCGCCGCCGTGGCGGCTGTCGGGGACTTCGTCGCGGCACCGCGCTGGGAGGCCGTCGCCCTGGCGGCCGGGGTGGCGTCGGTGATGCTGATCGGCGCCCGGTGGCGTCCCGGCGTGCCGTTCTCGTTGCCCGCCGTCGTGGTGGCGACGGTCGTCGCGCAGTGGGCCGCGCTGCCCGTTGCCACGATCGGGGCGCTGCCGAGGGTGCTGCCCGCAGCGTCGTTGGGGTTCCTGGACCTCGGCGCGCTGTGGTCGCTGTTGCCGTCGGCGGTAGCGGTGGCCGCGCTCGCCGCGTTGGAGAGCCTGCTGTCGGCCGCGGTCGCCGACGGGATGAGCGTCAACCAGCGGCACGACCCGGACCGGGAGCTGTTCGGCCAGGGCTTGGCGAACCTGGTGGCGCCGTTGTTCGGCGGTGTGCCCGCCACGGCGGCCATCGCCCGCACGGCGGTCAACGTCCGCTCCGGCGCGACCTCCCGGCTCGCCGCCCTCACCCACGCCGTCGTGCTCCTGCTGATCGTGCTGGTCGCCGCGCCGTGGGTGGCCGGCGTCCCGCTCGCCGTGCTCGCCGGCGTGCTGCTGGCCACGGCCGTCCGGATGGTCGAGGTCGGCTCGGTGCGCGCCCTGGCCCGGGCCGGTCGGCCCGACGCCGCCGTGCTCGGGCTGACCGCCGTGGCGACGCTCGCGCTGGACCTCGTCACCGCCGTCATCGTCGGTCTCGTGCTGGCCGGCGTGTTCGCCCTGCGCGCGGTGTCGCGGACCGCGCGCCTGGAGGAGGTGCCGCTGGAACCGGGTGACCACCGCGAGGAGGAACGCGCCCTGCTGGCCCAGCACATCGTCGCCTACCGGCTGGACGGCCCGTTGCTGTTCGCCGCCGCCCACCGGTTCCTGCTGGAGCTGACCGAGGTCACGCCCGTCGCGGTGGTGATCCTGCGGATGTCGCGGCTGTCCGCCGTCGACGCCACCGGCGTGCAGGTGTTGCGCGACGCCGTGCGGCGCCTGGAACACCGCGGCATCACCGTCCTGCTCTCCGGCGTGCGGGACGAGCACCGCCGCGCACTGGGCACGACGGACCTGCCCGCGTTCGACCACACGCCCGACGCCATCGACCACGCCCGAACCTTGCTGAGGAAACGGGACCTGCTGCCTTGATCAGGCCCGCAGGCCGTGCGCCGCGAACTGGCCGCGCACCCGCTCGACCAGTTCCGCGTCGGGCGTGGGGGTGTCGGCGAGTGGGAACGGCAGGCCGATGGCTTCGTACTTGGGTGCGCCCATTTTGTGGAACGGCAGCACGTCGACCCGCTCGACCGACGGCAGCGTGGCGACGAACGAGGCGATGCCGTCGACGTTGTCGGGGTCGTCGGTCTGTCCTGGTACCAGGACGAACCGGATCCACATCGGTTTGCCCAGGTCGGCGAGGCGGCGGGCGAACCGCAGCGTGGGTTGGACCTCGCCGCCGGTGACGTGGCGGTAGGTGGTCGGGTCCCACGACTTGATGTCGAGCAGTACCAGGTCGGTGTCGGCGAGCAGTTGGTCGGTGGCGCGGTCGCCGAGGAAGCCGGAGGTGTCCAGGGCGGTGTGCAGGCCCAGGTCCTTGACGGCGTGCAGCAGTTCGGCGGTGAACTCGGGCTGGAGCAGTGGTTCACCGCCGCTGACGGTCACGCCGCCTCCGGCGACTTCGATGAACCGGCGGTACTTCGCGATCTCGGCAATGACGTCGTTCACCGTGACGCGCCGGCCGTACCGCGTGAACCGGGTCTCCGGGTTGTGGCAGTACAGGCAGCGCAGCGGGCACCCGGCGGTGAACACGACGAACCGGGTGCCGGGGCCGTCCACGGCCGTGGCGAGGTCCCAGGAGTGGACGGCCCCGGTGGTCATCACAGTCCTCCGTGGAACGTGCGGTTGACCACGTCGCGTTGTTGTTCGGGTGTCAGGCGTACGAAGTTGACCGCGTAGCCGGACACGCGGATGGTGAGCTGCGGGTACTTGTCGGGGTGTGCCATGGCGTCGAGCAGCACCTCGCGGTTGAGCACGTTGGCGTTGAGGTGGAAGCCGCCGGCGTCGGTGTAGGCGTCGAGCACGCCGACGAGGTTGGTCACCCGCTCTTCGGTGTCGCGGCCCAGCCCGTTCGGTGTGATGCCGGCGGTGAGCGAGATGCCGTCGAGCGCTTCGTCGTAGGGCAGCTTGGCGACCGACAGGGCCGCGGCGACCAGGCCGTGGCGGTCCTGGCCGTTGGACGGGTTGGCACCGGGTGCGAACGGTACGCCCCCGCGCCTGCCGTCCGGGGTGTTGCCGGTGTGGCGGCCGTAGACGATGTTGGAGGTGATGGTGAGCACCGACTGGGTGTGCACGGCGTGCCGGTAGGTCGGGTAGCGGCGCACCAGGACCATGAAGTCCTCGACCAGTCCGACGGCGATGGTGTCGGCGCGGTCGTCGTTGTTGCCGTAGCGGGGGAAGTCGCCCTCCACCGCGAAGTCGACGGCCAGGCCCGTGTCGTCGCGGATCACCTTGACGCGTGCGTGCTTGATCGCGGAGAGGCTGTCCGCGACGACCGACAGACCGGCGATGCCGCAGCCGAGCAGCCGTTGGGCGGGGTGGTCGTGCAGTGCCATCTCGATGCGTTCGTAGGCGTACTTGTCGTGCATGTAGTGGATGATGTTGAGCGCGTCCACGTAGGTGCGGGCCAGCCAGTCGAGCATCCGGTCGAACGCGGCGCGGACCTCGTCGTAGTCGAGGTACTCGCGCGCGAGCGGAGGACGGTGCGGTGCGACCTGTTCGCCGGTCATCTCGTCGCGGCCGCCGTTGATCGCGTACAGCAGGGCCTTGGCCAGGTTGACCCGCGCGCCGAAGAACTGCACCTGCTTGCCGACCTTCATGGCCGACACGCAGCAGGCGATCGCGGTGTCGTCGCCGAAGCGGGGCCGGATCAGCTCGTCGTTCTCGTACTGGATCGAGCTGGTGTCCACCGAGACCTTCGCGCAGAACCGCTTGAAGCCCTCCGGCAGCGCGGGCGACCACAGCACGGTCAGGTTCGGCTCCGGCGCCGGGCCCAGGTTGTAGAGCGTCTGCAGGAACCGGAAGCTCGTCCTGGTCACGAGTGGACGGCCGTCCTCGCCGATGCCGCCGATGCTCTCGGTGACCCAGGTGGGGTCGCCGGAGAACAGCTCGTCGTAGGCCGGGGTGCGCAGGAACCGCACGATCCGCAGCTTGATCACCAGGTCGTCGACCAGTTCCTGCGCCTGCGACTCGGTCAACCGACCGGCGTCGAGGTCGCGCTGGAGGTAGACGTCCAGGAACGTCGAGGTGCGGCCCAGCGACATCGCCGCGCCGTTCTGCTCCTTCACCGCCGCCAGGTAGGCGTAGTACAACCACTGCACGGCTTCACGGGCCGTGGTCGCCGGCCGGGAGATGTCGTCGCCGTAGGACAGCGCCATCTGCTTCAGCTCGTCGAGCGCCCGGATCTGCTCGGCCAGCTCCTCGCGGTCCCGGATGATCTCCTCGGTGGACGGGACGTCGTCGATCGCGGCCCGTTCGGCCCGCTTGGCGTCGATCAGCCGGTCCACGCCGTACAGCGCGACCCGCCGGTAGTCGCCGATGATCCGGCCGCGCCCGTAGGAGTCGGGCAGGCCGGTGATGACACCGGCGCGGCGGGCGCGCTTGATCTCGTCGGTGTAGGCGTCGAACACGCCATCGTTGTGCGTCTTGCGGTACTTGGTGAAGATCTCGCGCACGGCCGGGTCGAGTTCATAGCCGTAAGCCTGCAGCCCGGCTTCCACCATGCGCAGGCCGCCGTTGGGCATGATGGCCCGCTTGAGCGGCGCGTCGGTCTGCAGCCCGACGATCAGCTCCTGCGCCCGGTCGAGGTAGCCGGGACGGTGGGAGGTGATGGTGGACGGGGTGTGCACGTCCGCGTCCAGGATCCCGCGCCGGCGTTCCTCGGCGAACAGCCCGGACAGGTCCCGCCACAGGCCCGTCGTCCGCTCGGTCGGCCCGGCCAGGAACGCGTCGTCGCCCTCGTAGGGGGTGTAGTTGTCCTGGATGAACCCGCGCACGTCGATGTCGTGCCGCCAGTCCACGCCGCGGAACCCGGTCCACGCGTCCAGCCGTTCCTCCACGGCGGTCATCGGGTCAGCACCACCTTCAGCGCGCCGGTCTCGCCGGCCCGCGCGAACACGTCGTAGGCGAGGTCCATCTCGTCCAGCGCGAAGTGGTGCGTGGCGAACCGCTCGGCGTCGAGCCGGCCGTTCGCCAGCATCGTGAGCAGCGTGGGTGTGGTCACGGTGTCGACCAGGCCGGTGGTGATGGTGACGTTGCGGATCCACAGCTGCTCCAGGTGCAGCGTGGCGGGCTTGCCGTGCACGCCGACGTTCGCGACCCGGCCGCCGGGGCGGATCAGCCGCGCGCACAGCTCGAAGGTCTCCGGCACGCCCACCGCCTCGATCGCGAGGTCCGCGCCCATGCCGCCGGTCAGCTCGGCCACCACCCGCTCGACATCGTCGGCCGCGTTGACGGTCAGGTCCGCACCGAACTGCTTGGCCGCCTCCAGCCGCGACTCGGCCACGTCCACCGCCACGACGTGGCCGGGGCTGTAAAGGCGGGCGGTCTCGATCGCGGCCAGACCGATCGGTCCGGCGCCCACGACGACGATCGTCCGGCCCGGCTCTACCTTGCCGTTGAGCACGCCGACCTCGTACGCGGTGGGCAGGATGTCCGACAGCATGACCGCGGCGGCGTCGGTGACGCCGTCGGGCAGCAGGTAGGTCGAGGTGTCCGCGAACGGCACCCGCACGTACTGCGCGTGCGTGCCGTCCACCGTGTGGCCCAGCACCCAGCCGCCCCCGCCCAGGCACTGCCCGTACACACCGGTCCGGCAGTACGAGCACCGACCGCACGCGCTGATGCACGACAGCAGCACCCGGTCACCCGGCTTGATCCCGGTGACCGCCGCGCCGACCCGCTCGACCACGCCGACACCTTCGTGGCCCAGGATCCGACCAGGCTCCACCTCGGGCACGTCGCCCTTGAGGATGTGCAGGTCCGTGCCGCAGATCGTGGCCGCGGTGATCCGGACGATCGCGTCGGTCGGGTCGACCAGCTCCGGGTCGGGCACGTCCTCCCACGCCCGTCGGCCCGGACCGTGATAAACGAGTGCCTTCATCGTCTCCTCCTCGAATTCCGTCCACTCCGAGCGTCCACCCGGGCCGGTCCGGGAGGCAGAGCCCGAGGTCCCGGCAGGACAGGGCAGTTGGCCGCTGTCGGCCGGTCCGCGGGAGGGGCAGCGTGGTGAGACGACGAAGCAGAGAAAGGTGGTACCGGCGATGGCACGGGCACTCGTGGTCTTCGAATCCATGTTCGGCAACACCAGGGCGGTCGCCGAGGCGGTGGGTGCGGCCTTGGCGGAAGGCAGGCAGGTCGACGTCGTGGAGGTCGCCGCGGCGCCGGACGTGCTGCCCGAGGGCGTCGACCTGCTCGTGGTCGGCGCGCCGACGCACGCGTTCAGCCTGAGCCGGGTTTCCACCCGCAAGTCCGCCGCCGACCAGGCGACCGGTGGACTGGTGTCGCGTGGACGCGGCGTGCGCGAGTGGCTCGACGCGCTCGCGCCCGTCGACCGCACTGTGAGCGCCATCGCGTTCGATACCAAGGTCAAGGTGGGATGGCTGCCGGGCTCGGCCGCCAAGGCGATCACCAAGCGCCTGCGGCGACTGCGCTTCACCCTCGCGGGCGCGCCGGTGTCGTTCTACGTCGGAGGCACCCCGGGCCCCTTGCTGGAGGGCGAGATCGAGCGTGCGACGGCCTGGGCCCGGACCATCCGCGCCACCAGCCGGACGTGACCCGCCTGGTCGTGCGGGGTGCGCTCACGACCGACAGGACGGCAGAGCACCAGCCACACCGCTGCGGACGGTGAACGGTCCGTGGTCCGCCGCGCGTGGTTTCCGGTCCGGTGTGCCGGGTAGGCGCTGGTGAGGACCCGCCGGCAAGGAGTGGCCGCCCACCGGAAGGCGCTGTCGACGGAAATCACCGGATCAGGGGAAGATTGCGATGAAGGCCCAGGACCTGATGACACACGCCGTGGTGACCGTGCGGCCGGGGATGGCCGCCAAGGACGCGGCGCGACTGCTGGTGGAGCACGGTTTCACCACGCTGCCGGTGGTCGAGGGCGGCGACCGCCTGGTGGGCGTGGTCGCCGAGGCGGATCTGCTGCGCAACCGCGTCCTCCCCGACCCGCGGACATTCGTGCACGGACAGCCGCCCGAGCCGCTCGCGCCGGCGTCGACGACCGTCGCGGAGGTCATGACGACCGACGTGGTCGCGGTCGACCCGCGCACGCACGTGTCCGAGTTGAGCAGGCTCATGCTGGACAAGCACCTGCGCGTCGTCCCTGTCGTGCGAAACGGCGTCCTCGTCGGCGTGGTCAGCAGGCGCGACCTGTTGCGCATGATCGCGCGGGACGACGACGTGATCGCGACCGACGTGCGGCACCAGCTGGCCGTCGCGGCGGGGCGCGTGCCGTGGCGGATCTCCGTCACCCATGGGGTGGTCACTCTTGCGGGTGAAGGTGCGAACGACGGGGAGCGGCACGTCGCCACCGTGGTGGCCGGTGCGGTGCCGGGGGTGGTCGGCGTGGAGGTGGCCGAGCCCGACGGCGCCGCGTGAGGTGCACTGGCGTGTCAGTCGGGCACTGTGCTGTAGGTGATGTCCGCGTTCGTGTAGTCGAACTGGGCGTAGGCGAAGGGTCCGTCGGGCAGGTGCCAGACGGCGGTGCCGCGACGGGGGCGCATGCGGCCCGCGACCAGGCACCAGCCGTCGACGGGGGTGGACCAGCGGGTCTTGACCAGGCCCTCGGGCAGGTCCGCCCAGCGGTCGTCGGTGCTGAACTCGCGTGGTGCGCCTCGGTCGTCCACGGTGACCTGTGCGGTGACGGTGTTGTCGTGGTCGGTGAGGGTGAGGCCGAAGGTGTGCTCGTCGGTCGGAGTCCACTCGACGGGAAGGCGCAGCAGCATCGACGGGGCCAGCAGGACGGCGTCGTCGAGGAAGGTGACCAGCTCGCCGAGGTCGAACTCGCGGCCCTCGCCGTCGGCGACGGGAAACAGGCCCAGGGCGGTGGCGTGCATCCGGCCGTGTCCGTGCTCGTAGACGTCCTGCGCCCGCACCGGGATGAGGTGCGCGAGCCTGAGGCGCAGGCGGAAGTCGCGGGTCAGGCTGGTGGCGTCGTTGTGCTGCTCGCTGGTGCAGGCGACCCAGCGCTGGTCCGGGCGGGTCCGGAAGAAGCCGTGCGCGGTGGCGTGGAACGACACGTCGGCCGGACGTCCCGGCACGAGGGCGAACCTCAGGTAGCGCTGTGCCGGCTCGGGCAGGTGGGCGAGGTCGCCCGCGGTGATCGGACCGGCGTGAATCGTGCTCGTCATGAGTGGCACCTCCACGTCTGAGCCTGCTCGAACCCCTGGGCGGGCGGCAGGGCCGAAGGCAACCGTCGGGAGAGGACTTCCGGCCGCGTCATGCCGGTGAGCCGCTCGTGCCGTCGACCATGCCCGGCCCGAACACCTCGTGGTGGATGCGGTCGGCGGGCACGCCCCGGCGCAGCAGGCCGTCCCGCACGTGACGCATGAACGGCAGCGGGCCGCACAGGTGCGCGGTGACGTCGTCGGGCAGCGGGAGGGCGTCGACGTCGATCAGGCCGGGCAGTCCGTCCTCGCCGGTCTCGTACCAGGTGAGCACGTCGGCGTCGGTCAGGCCGGTGGCGAGGTGGTCGACCTCGACGCGCAGGGCGTGCCGGTCGGGGGAGCGCTCGGCGTGCGCGACCACCACCTGTCGGGTGGGGTCGGTGCGGGAGATGTGGTCGAGCATCGCCGCGGTGGGGGTGATGCCGATGCCGCCGCTGACCAGCAGCACCGGTCCGGTGCCGGCGGCGAGGGTGTTCTCGCCTGCCGGTGGGCCGACCAGCAGGGTGTCGTCGGTGTGGACGTGGTCGTGCAGGTGGTTGGACACCGCGCCGTCCGGGGCGTCGCCGAGAGCGCGCACGCGGCGCACGGTAATCCTCAAGGAGCCGCGCGCCGGGCCCTGCGACAGGGAGTACTGCCGGGGCTGGCGTCGCCCGTCGGGCAGGTCGACGGCGACGGAGACGTACTGGCCGGGCGCGAAGTCGGGCACCGGGCCGCCGTCGTCGGGCACGAGCGTGAACGACACCGCGTCGACGGCCTCGTCCTGGCGCTTGGCCACCCGCCATCGGCGCCAGAGCGCCACGGGGTCGACGCCGCCGCGCTCGTACAGCCGTGCCTCGGCGGCGATCAGCTCGCACGCGAGCAGCCAGTAGACCTCGTCCCACGCGGAGGCGACCTCGGCGGTGACGGCGTCGCCGAGGACCGTGCCCACGGCGGCCATGAGGTGGCGGCCGACGATCGGGTACTGCTCGGCGCGGATGCCCAGCGACACGTGCTTGTGCGCGATGCGCTCGGCGATCGGGGCGAAGGGCGGGGCGGCGGGGTCGAGCAGGTGCTCGGCGAAGGCCACGACGGCGGAGGCCAGCGCGACGCGCTGTTGCCCGTTGGCCTGGTTGCCCTGGTTGAACAGGTCGAGCAGCTCGGGGTGGGCGGCGAACATCGACGGGTAGAACACGCCGGTGATCTGCACGGCGTGCTCGCGCACGGCGGGCAGCGTGGCGCGCACCACCTCGGCGGAAGCAGCGGACAGCACGGGTTGTCTCCTCAGGGTGGGGAGGGGGGTCTCGGCCACAACACTGGACAACGCCCGCCTCGGCGGCCAGGGATCATGGGGCCACCTCGGTCGGGACTTTGGCCTCTGCCGCTCCTCCGGGTGGTGCGCGGGCACATCGGGCACCTCGGAGCCGTGCCCGACGTCCCGGCCGCAGCGGGTCCGTCGACCCTGTTCCACCGCCCACCCGCGAGGTGGACTGGGGGGCATGGTGCTCGTGTCGGGAAGCCATCACACGCCCGAGGGTCGGCGTGCGCCCCTGGTGAACCGGGTGGTGCTGCGCCTGCTCGGCACGGTGGGACGCCGTGCGCTGGACGGCAAGGTGTGCGGGTTGCGGTATCGCGCGGGCGGTGGTGCCACCGTCGAACTGCCGGTGCAGTACGTCCGCGACGGCGACCGGCTGGTGGTGGTCGCGGGTCGGGCGTCGGGCAAGCGGTGGTGGCGCCACTTCCGCGTTGCTGCGCCCGTCGAGGTGCGGTCGGGCGGTCGGTGGGTCACCGCGTCGGGCGTGGTGCTCGACGCCTCGGAACGCACGGCAGCGCTGGAGGTCTACCGCCGAGTCTTCCCCCGGACCACCGACGACGTCCAGGTCGTGGCGATCACCGGCCTGCCCGCCGGCGGTCCGCCGTTGCGCGGACGGGCGCTGTTCCGCACCTGGTTCCCGCTCGTCACCTTCGCGGAGTTCCTCGGGTTCGCGGTGCCTGCGGGTGTCGGTGCGCTCACCGCGGACAAGGCAGCCGCGCTGGTCGTCCCGGCGCTTCTGGCCGCGGGCGCGGTCGAGGGGGCGGTGCTCGGATGGGGTCAGGCCACCGTGCTGCGGCGGGCACTGCTGGGGGTGTCCCGCTCGCGCTGGGTGGCAGCGACCTCGGGAGCGGCCGTCGTGGCGTACTCGGCGGGCCTCGCGCCCTCCACCTGGGCTGCGGGGATGGCGACGTGGCACCCGGTGCCGTTGGTCGTGGCGTCCGCCGCGCTCGGGTGCGTGCTGCTCGGGTCGATCGGCGCGGCGCAGTGGCTGGTCCTGCGCGGGCACGTGCCGCGGGCGGGCCGTTGGATCGTCACCACGGCGGTCGCCTGGCTGCTCGGGCTGGCGGTCTTCCTCGGGTTCACCATGCCGCTGTGGCAGCCCGGGCAGGCCCTCGCGGTCACCGTGGCCATCGGAGTCGTGGGCGGCCTGCTGATGGCCGCCACCACCACCGCCGTCACCGGCTACGTCCTGCGACGCCTGCTTCCCGCGTCATCATGATCCGATGGACGTCAACGAGGTGCTGTTGCCCGGTGTGGGGCTGCGCTACGAGTTCACCAACGCCGACGGGGACCGGATCGGCGTGATCGCCCGCCGGGACGGCGACTTCGAGCTGGTCGCCTACCCGCCCGAGGACCCCGACGAGGGCCGGCCGCTGTTCCGGCTCACCCGGCAGGAGGCGGACACGGTCGCCGAGATCCTCGGTGCCCCGCGCATCGCCGAGCGGTTCGCCGACCTGTCCAGGGAGGTCCCCGGACTGGTGTCGGGCCGCGTGGACGTGCCGGCCGGGTCACCGCACGTCGACCACCCGCTGGGCGCGATGCGGGCGCGCACCCGCACGGGCGCGTCGGTGGTCGCGGTCGTCCGCGGCGAGGACGTCGTCGCCTCGCCCATGCCGACGGAGGTCATTCGCGCGGGTGACGTGCTGGTGGTGATCGGCACGGTCGAGGGCATCGAGGGCGTGCGCCGGATCGTCGAGGGCTGAGCACGGGTGCACACGTCACTGGCCCTGCTGCTGGAGCTGGGCGTCATCCTGGTGGTCCTCAGCGCGCTCGGCACGGCCGCCCGCCGGTTCGGTCTTCCGCCGATCCCGCTGTACCTGGTGGCGGGCCTGGCGCTCGGCGAGGGCGGCGTCGCTCCGGTGCCCGCGGCCGGCGGGTTCGTCGAAGCCGGCGCCTCGATCGGTGTCGTGCTGCTGCTGCTCACGCTGGGACTGGAGTTCTCCACCGCCGAGTTCACCCACAGCCTGCGCCGCCACGTGCCCTCCGCCGCGGTGGACCTGGTGCTGGGCGCGGGGCCCGGCGCGGGCGCGGGGTGGCTGCTCGGCTTCGACGCCGTCGGCATCGTCGCGCTGGCCGGTGCGACGTGGGTGTCGTCCTCGGGCATCATCGCCCGCCTGCTGGGCGACCTGCGCCGGCTGGGCAACCGGGAGACCCCGGCCGTGCTGGCGGTGCTGGTCATGGAGGACTTCGCCATGGCCGTCTACCTGCCCGTGCTGGCCGTGCTGGTGGCGGGCGGCACGTGGTGGCAGGCGACGCTGGGCGTCCTGGTCGCGGTGGCGGCCGTCGCCGTCGCGTTCGTGCTGGCCCACCGCTTCGGCCACCACGTCAACCGGTGGCTGGCCCACCCCGACGCCGAGCAGCTCATGCTCCGGGTGCTCGGCACGACCCTCGTCGTGGCCGCCCTGGCCGAGTACGTCAACGTCTCCGCCGCCGTGGGCGCCTTCCTCGTCGGCCTCACCCTCACCGGCGAGGCCGCTGAACGTGCCCGCCAGGTGCTGGGACCGCTGCGCGACCTGTTCGCCGCGGCGTTCTTCCTGTCCATCGGCCTGGCCGTCAGCCTCGCCGACCTGCTGCCCAGCCTCCCGACGGCGCTGGCGCTGGCCGTGGTCGGCGCCGCGGGCAAGGTCGCCACCGGCTGGTACGCCGCCCGCCGCGACGGAGCCGCCCGCCGGGGCCGACTGCGTGCGGGCACCGCGCTGATCGCCCGCGGCGAGTTCTCCATCGTCATCGTGGGCCTGGTCGGCGTCGTCCAACCCGAACTGGGGCCGCTGGTCACCGCCTACGTGCTCGTCCTGGCCACCACCGGACCGCTGATCACCCGCTGGGCCGGCTCACCGACCGCAGGCCCACCCCGGAGAGGGTTCCGGCGGACCCCGATGTGAGGTCGGGCAGACCCACCGGCGCGGGCCGGGGGGACCGTCACGATCCCGCGCTTTCTCACCCGGACGTGCCAGAGCGGGCGAGCCGTCGAGGCCCGCCCGCTCCAGTGGTCGTCATCGCAGCCAGGCGTGGTCGCGGACCACAGGCAGGGTCGCCCACCAGCGGCCGAGGCCCCAGGTGGCGCCCGCGCCGGCCGCCGCGACGGCGATCAGGGCGACGGCGTAGATGATGTGGTAGTCGATGACGGGGTTGGTGGACATGCTGGGTTCGCCGGCCGACGTGAATTGGGCGAGGGGCCATTCGGCGGCCCACATGAGCAGCATCATGAGGGTTCCGGCGGTGGCGGCGAGGCGCAGGCCGATGCCCGCCACCACCGCGACGCCGATGGCGAGAAGGCCGAGCATGAACAGCCAGTCGGCCCACCAGGCGCCGGCCATGGCGTGGAAGGTGGACTCGAACGGTCCGACCGCGACCCGGCTGAGGAAGCCCTTGGTGGGCGACCCGCCGTTGATCCACGCGTTGGCGGCCTTCGTGGCGTAACCGAGGCCGAACAGCTTGTCGAAGAACGCCCACAGGAACACGAACCCGGTCGTGATCCTCAGGACCGCGAGCGCGATGCCCCCGGCGTCGGCGCGGACCGCCGTCGTCGCGGTCGTACGGGCCGTGGCCTTTGTCGTGGCACCGGAGTGGCTGAGCGCTGTCATGGCTTCTCTCCTCTTGCTCTCGTCTTCGCCATGAGCTTCGCGCCGCCGACGGTCGTGCGACGCGGGCGAAGGTCCCTGATCGACTGGGACGTCCGGCACCACGTGAGGCTCGTGGTCGTCACGGGTCGACGTCCGGTGCGACCAGGGCGTGCAGGAGCTTGACGAGCTGGACCAGGAGGGCGATCGACACGGCGACGAGCACGATGGTCAGCGTCGTGCGTGTGATCGTCGTCCACGGGATTCCCGCGTCGTCGAACCGGAACGGCCACACCGCCGACATCGATGTCAGCGCGGCCAGCGTCGCCGTCGTCGTCAGCACGTCGCCGAGCAGCACCAGCCGGCGTCGGGGGAACAGCGCGCAGAGCGTGTTGACGACGATGCCGAGCACCAGCCCGACGTCGACCCACACCACCACGTCGACCGCGTCCTCGGTGAGGAACGGAACGGCACGCCACCCCGGTGACACGTTGACCAGGACCAGCAGGATCACGTTGACCACGGTGCCGACCAGATAGCCGGCACGTGGTCCAGTCGTGACGGTCGGTCGGATCGATGTGCTCGTCATCGTCTCCTCCTGACCGGTCAGGTCCGCGGTGGTTCGTGCCGCTCGACGTCGATCGACCACTCGCTCGCCAGGGCCGCGATCGCCGCGACGGCGGTCACGACGGGGGCCACGACCGCCGCCACGACGCCCGCCGTCACAGGGATCTCCATCACGGTGTGGCCCTTGTCGTCCTTGATGACCAGACGCCGGACGTTGCCCTCGTGGAGCAGTTCCTTGACCTTCTCGACGAGTGCTTGCCCGCGCAGGCGCGTGGTCCGCGGGGTTTCCAACTGCTCGGTCATGTCGAACCTCCGTTTCCGGTCACCTGGTCAGGTGCGCCGGCTCGTGGGTGACACCCTCGATGTCGGACGTCGCGGCGTCGAGGAGTTGGTGGGCGAGGTCGGACAGCGCCCTCGCGGTGGCGAGTTCGTCGCCGATCTCGGGGATGTCGGTGTCGGCCGGGTTCAGCCTTGCCGTGCCGACACCGACCAGGTGGGTGTCGTCGCGTGTGTGCAGGCGCGCCTTCGCCCTGGTCTTGTCGTCGTGCTCGTCGATGGTGACGTTGACGCGCCACTGCTTGGTCTCTCGCATCGGGTCCTCCTTCACTCTCGTGTCCGTGGTCAGCGGTCGCGGGGTTCGACGTGGTGCTCGATCCGCACGGCGACGCGCTCGAGCGCGGCTCGGTGGCGGCGTTCGTGGTGGTCGCAGAACGTCAACTGCCCGTCCCTCAGCACAATGCGCACCCGTCCACGCGCACCACACCGGTCACACCGGTCCGCGACGGGGTTGAGGCTGGTCGTGATGGTGTCGAGCGCGGCGGTCATGGCGTCCCTCTCTCCTTTGTGCTTTCCAGCCTTCTCCCGGGCGGTGCGGCGGTACAGGGACCTTCGACCCGCGCAGGCCGGGATCCGCGCCGAGTGCCGGGACTTGGCCCGTGAGGACCTCCGACCCTGGGGTTCGCGGTTCCGGAAGGCGAAGGTGGAAGCGCACGGGCAGGTGTTCGAAGCGTCACGTCCACCCGGAGGAGGAACCGCCATGACCAGTCGCGTGAACGACCACGGCACACGCACGGACCAACCGAAGGACTTCGTGGTCTCGTGGCCCCCGGAGGCCGATCCTCCGGAGACCTTGGCGTTCCCGACGGTCCGGTCCGACACGCCGGCCGGAGAGCGTCCGCTCGACGGGTTCCACACGGGACGGCTGTGGACCGGTGGAGCCGCGACCGCGCTGGTCGCCGGACTGCTGGCGGTCGTCGGGATCCTCGTGGCCCGCGGGTTGCTCGACATCGCGGTGCTCGCACCGAAGGGCGAGGGCGCCTGGGGCAACGCCAACACCTTGACCTACGCGCTTGTCTCGGCGGTGTGCGCGTTCGCGGCCACCGGCCTGGTGCAGTTGCTGCTGACGACCACCCCTCGTGCGGTCCGGTTCTTCACCTGGATCATGGTGCTGTTGACCGCGATCGCGGTGGTGCTGCCGCTGAGCCTCGACGTGGCCACCGAGAGCCGTGTGTTCACGGCCGTGCTCAACGCCGCGATCGGCTTCTCGATCACGGCGCTGCTGTCCGGTGTCGTGGGCAGCGCCCGCCGACGGTGGAACGCGTGAGCCGTACCGGACGCGTCCAGTAGACGAGGTCGGTGAGTCCTGATGCGACGGTTCCGTGCGCTCTCGCGCGAGCTGCTGCTGTTGATCGCGGTGAGTGCGCTGCTCGTCGGTGGCGGGATCGCCCGGTTGTCCGGGTCGGTTCCGGCGGATGTGTTGTGGGCGGCCGCGGCCGGTGTGGCGTTGGTCCCGGCGATCGCCTGGGTCGTGGCGGACCTGCGTGCCGGTCGGTGGGGCGCCGACCTGCTCGCCGTCCTCGCTCTCGGCGGCACGCTGGCCGTGGGTGAGTTCCTTGCGGGGGCGATCATCGCCGTGATGGTGGCCACGGGACGAGTGCTGGAGAGCGCGGCGCGCCACCGCGCGCGACGCGACCTCTCCGCCCTGCTCGAACGGGCGCCGAACCGCGCGCACGTGCGACGGGGCGACCGGGTGGACACGGTGGTGATCGGTGACGTCCGGCGTGACGATCGTGTCGTGGTGCTTTCCGGTGAGATCGTGCCGGTCGACGGCGTGCTGCTCGACGGCGGTGTGTTCGACGAGTCGGCGCTCACCGGGGAGGCCGCGCCCGTTGCGCGTGTCCGTGGGGACTCGGTGCGCAGCGGTGTTGTGAACGCGGGGGCCGCTGCGGACCTGACCGCGTCGGCCACGGCCGAGGACAGCACGTACGCCGGTGTGGTGCGGTTGGCCCGTGAGGCTGCCGCGGGCAGTGCCCCCGTGGCGAGGCTGGCGGATCGGATCGCGGTGTGGTTCCTGCCCGCGGCCTTGTTGCTCGCCGCGGTCGCGTGGGCGGTGACCGGGGACCCGGGACGTGCGGTGGCGGTGCTGGTCACCGCGACGCCGTGCCCGCTGCTATCGACGTGGCGGTGATCCTCAACGCGCTGCGCGCCCTGCGCAGCCCTGTCCGACGCCACGTCACCGACGAGGCCGGCCGGCTGCTGCACCGGTTCGCGCACGAGCACGGGGAGCTGCTCGCCGCGCGCAACGCCGTCCGGCAGGCCGCCGACGCACTCTCGGACGGAGCCTGCCCGGAAGCCGACGCCGCCATCCGCCGGGCGCACCACCTGCTCGCCGAGCGGATCCTGCCGCACGAACGAGCGGAGGAGACCGAGCTGTACCCCGCGTTGGTCGGGCTCCTGAGCGGGCCGGAGAGCACGGTGACGATGAGCCGCGGCCACGCCGAGATCGAGCGCCTGGGCCGCAGGCTGGATCGGCACCTGCGCGAATCACCCGACGGTATCGAGCCGGAGCAGGTCGACGACGTCCGCGCCACCCTCTCTACGGACTGGACGCCGTGCTGACGCTGCACTTCGCCCAGGAAGAAGAGGCCTACTTCACCCTCGCCTCGGCTCATGAGCCGACGCCCCGGAGCTGAGGGCACCACCATCACCCCAGCCGCTCGGCCGCCCGGATAACGCGATCGCTCGGGCCGCTCGGCGCTGCCTGAGCCACACAGTCGTCAGCCCGATGGGCCTCCCGAACGTCGGGTGGCCGGCGGACGCCCGTCCGGGGTCGGCAGACGGATGGTGCAGGTGCTTCCCCCGGCCGCTCCCGACGCAGCCGTGACGGTGCCGCCGTGGGCCCTGACACGACCGCGAGGCCGCGGCACCGCGTGCGCCACCAGGGTGGTCCGGGCGGTGGCCCGTGAGAAGGATCGGCCGTCGCAGGAGTCGGGGGGTGATCCCGAGTCCCCTGTGTCGTGCCGGATCCACGACTCTGGCGTACCGCACGGCGGCGCCGTCGTGTGACGGTCGGTGCTCGGCGGTTGGTTTCACGCTGTCGAACCGTGTTGTCCACGTCGATCAACGCGACGGACAAGTGCAACCGGGTCTCACCGGACGTGTCGGCGCGGACCGCCGACATCCTGTCACCGCTCGTCCTCCTTTCCGCGCACCACCAGAACCGGGCACGGCGCTTGGTGGATGACGGCGCGGCTGGCGGAGCCGAGGGCGTAGCCGGTGAGCGAGCTCCGACCGCGACAACCGACGACCAGTGGTGACGACGCCGTCGAGTCGTCCGGTCCGCACCGTGGGTCAGGTGCCCTGTGGCACGCGGATGACGTCACCGGGGTTGATGACGTTGGGGTTGGTGATGGTGAGCGGGTTGGCGGCTACCAGTCGGTAGTAGAGGTTGCCGGAGCCGTAGTAGCGGGTGGCGATCGCCCACAGCGTCTCGCCCGCCGAGACGACGTGCTCGAGGTAGGAGTGGTAGCCGGGGACGATCTTGGAGCCGAGGACCACGGGGACGATCACCTTGTCGAGTTCCTCACCGTCTTTGGGGGAGGTGTGGTAGACCTCGATGAATACCCGGTTCAGGGTGAACGCCGCCCCGGTCACGTCCGCGGCGACCTGGAACTGGCCGTGTCCGCCGGTGCCGTCACCGGCCATGAAGTACCCGACCACCTCGTCGTGGCCCTCGTGCACGCGGTAGTTGAAGTTGGCCTCGAACGCGCCGCCGGCCACCCCGGCGAGTTGGATCACGTCGCCCACCAGGTCGTAGGCCTTCGGTTGTTGCACGTCGATCGACATGGTCACACCTCTCTTGTGGACATTCCCGTGGCGATGGCGGGATCACCGCGGAACGCGACCGCCTCGGTCGCGGCTCGAAGCCGATGACCACGAGCCTTCAACGACTCCTCCGACCAGTCTCGGACGCGCTGCGGCACGCCTCCAGGGCAGAAAGTCCCGGGATGGCGGGGAACCCGCCCCGAAGGACCGATCGACCGATGAATCCGGCAGCGGGCCGCACGCGCACGGGGCGAGAGGGGCGAAGTCGCCGCCGCGCCCGTCGCATTGCCGATGGGTGGTCGAGGAGCAGGCGGTGCGGCTCGACGAACCCGTGCCCGTGCGCAGGTGGTCCACCGCTTCGTCGGCCCGCGTCCGGATCCGGTCGAGCGGCGGGTCGCGAACACGTCGCGTGGTCCGGCACACCAGCGGACGGCGAGGGGCACCGTCGGGCCGGGACTCCCGACCCTGGGATCCACACGGCGCCGGTGCCGGCGTTGGCGGTTAGAGGTCCGCGTCGAAGGGGGCCGGCCCCTTCCGGGACGACGCCGGCGTGTGGGCAGCCGGTTGCCGCACCGGTGAAAGGCGCGGCGAGTCGGACTTCGTTGTGCCGTCACGTCCATGGTGCCCTCCGGATTCGTCGTCCGAGGGCGTCCTCGGGTCGGGACTGCCGGACGGGCGGGCAACGGCGCCGCGAGACGGAACGGCTGCAAGCGGCGACCGTCCGCTCGCGAGCTGTGGACTACCTACCGGGAATATCGGACGCAGTTGCGGGACGAGTCGATACCCGTGCGTCGAGGCGGACCACCGCGACGTTGAGCCGATTCCGGCATCGGCCGGCGCACCGCCGTTGCCCGAGGTCGGAGGCCGCGGTGGGAAGTGCGTGTCCCGGTGTCGGGCGGTGTCCGATGCGCCCCGTGGTGGCCAGGGACGTTCGGAGCGTCGACCGGGGACCTTCGGCAGCGGCGTGGCCGATGCGGCCGGTGCATCGTGAGAGGGCGGGATGGGACCGGATGGAGTGCCGTCATGAGCGGTTTGATCGTCTGCGGCATCGCGGTCTTCGGGCTGTTGCCGGAGGCGGCGTCGATCAACGTCCTGAAGCGGCGTGAGCAGGGACCACCCCGTGCGCGTGCCGGTCCGAGTGAGCCTCCCGGCTTCCGCCGTGCCGTCCAGGCACCTGTTCAGAAGCGACTGAAAGAGGAGCGATGACGATGCCCAAGTACGTGTACGACTTCGCCGAGGGCAACCGGTTCATGGCGGACCTGCTCGGCGGAAAGGGCGCCAACCTCGCGGAGATGACCGTGATGGGGCTCCCCGTGCCGCCCGGGTTCACGATCACCACCGAAGCCTGCCGCGCCTACCTGGCCACCGGTGCGGTGCCGGAAGGGCTGGCCGCGGAGGTGGACGAGCACCTGCACGCGCTGGAGCGGGCGATGGGCCGCAAGCTGGGGCAGGTCGACGAGCCGCTGCTGGTCGCGGTCCGCTCCGGCGCCCGGTTCTCGATGCCCGGCATGATGGACACGGTCCTGGACATCGGGTTGACCGACGACTCGGTGGCCGGGCTGGCCGCGTGGGCGGGGGACGAGCGGCTCGCGTGGGACTCCTACCGCCGGCTGGTGCAGATGTTCGGCACGACGGTGCTGGGTGTCGACGGGGAGCACTTCGCCGCTGCCCTGCGGGAGGCCAAGCGGGCCAAGGGCGTCACCGGCGATCTCGGCCTGGACACCGCCGACCTGCGCGCGCTGACCGCGACGTTCAAGGACATCGTCCGCGAGCACACCGGCCGGGAGTTCCCGCAGGACCCGCGTGAGCAGTTGGACATGGCGATCGCGTCGGTCTTCGCGTCGTGGCGCACCGAGCGCGCCCAGGTCTACCGGCACGCCGAGCACATCCCGGAGGACCTGGGCACGGCGGTCAACGTGTGCGCGATGGTGTTCGGCAACCTGGGTGACGACTCGGGCACCGGTGTCGCGTTCACGCGCGACCCGGCCACGGGTGCGCCCGGCGTCTACGGTGACTACCTGCCCAACGCCCAGGGCGAGGACGTCGTGGCCGGCATCCGCAACACGCTGCCGCTGCACCGCCTCGCCGACCTGCAACCGAGGGGTCACGAGCAGCTGATGGGGATCATGGCGACGTTGGAGGAGCACTACCGCGACCTGTGCGACATCGAGTTCACCATCGAGCGCGGCAAGTTGTGGATGCTGCAGACCCGCGTGGGCAAGCGCACCGCGGCCGCCGCGTTCCGCATCGCCGACGCGTTGCGCGAGGAGGGCTTGATCGACGACGACGAGGCGCTGCGGCGGGTGACCGGCGCGCAGTTGGCCCAGCTGATGTTCCCGCGCTTCGGCGACACCGACCGGGCACCGCTGGCCACCGGTATCGCCGCGTCGCCCGGCGCGGCGGTCGGCGAGGTGGTGTTCGACTCCGCGACCGCGGTCCGCCGGGGCGAGGAGGGCGCGGCGGTGATCCTCGTGCGCCGCGAGACCAACCCCGACGACCTCGACGGGATGATCCACGCCCGAGGGGTGCTCACCAGCCGAGGCGGCAAGACCTCGCACGCCGCGGTCGTCGCCAGAGGTCTCGGCCGGACCTGCGTGTGCGGTGCGGAGTCGCTGACCATCGACGCCGAGGCCCGCCGCTTCACCACCGCCGACGGCACGGTGGTCGCGGAAGGCGACGTGATCTCGGTCGACGGGACCTCCGGCACGGTGTACCTCGGCGAACTGCCGGTGGCCCCGTCCCCCGTCGCCGACTACTTCGAGGGCCGCCGCCCCGCCGAGGGCGACGACCTGCTGCGGGCCGTGGACCGGATCATCATCCACGCCGACCGCCGGCACCGGCTGGAGGTGCGGGCCAACGCCGACACCCCCGAGGACGCCGCCCGTGCCCGCCGCCTCGGCGCCACCGGCATCGGACTGTGCCGCACCGAGCACATGTTCCTGGGCGACCGCCGGGTGCTGGTCGAGCGGCTGATCCTCGCCGGCGACGAGAACGCCCGTGCCGAGGCGCTCGCCGCGCTGCTCCCGTTGCAGCGCGCCGACTTCACGCGCATCTTCGAGGAGATGGACGGCCTGCCGGTCACGATCAGGCTGCTCGACCCGCCGCTGCACGAGTTCCTGCCCGACCGCGTCGAGCTCACCGCTCGCGTCGCGGTCGCCAATGCGCTCGGCGAGACGGACGCACCGGAGGACCTGCTGCGCGCGGTCGACCGGCTGCACGAGCAGAACCCGATGCTCGGCACCCGCGGCGTGCGGCTCGGGCTGCTCATCCCGGCCCTCTACGACCTGCAGGTCCGCGCGATCGCCGAAGCCGCGGCGTCGCGGATTCGGGCGGGCGGGAAGCCGCACGTGGAGATCATGATCCCGCTGGTCGGCGACTCGCGCGAGTTGGAGGTGGTCGCGGCGCGGGCCCGGCGAACCGTCGCCGACGTCGCCTTCGAGTCCGGCGTGGGCATCCAGTACCGCATCGGCACGATGATCGAGCTGCCACGCGCCGCGGTCACCGCGGGCCGCATCGCCGGGACCGCCGAGTTCTTCTCGTTCGGCACCAACGACCTGACGCAGACCGTGTGGGGCTTCTCCCGCGACGACGTCGAGGGCTCGTTCTTCCCGGTGTACGAGGCCGAGGGCGTGTTCGACGTGTCGCCGTTCGAGACGATCGACCGCGAAGGCGTCGGCCGGTTGATCCAGATCGCGGTGAGGGAGGGCCGTGCAGCGCGTCCGGACCTCGCACTGGGCGTGTGCGGCGAGCACGGTGGGGACCCCGCGTCCATCCGGTTCTTCCACGAGGTCGGCCTCGACTACGTGTCCTGCTCACCGTTCAGGGTGCCCGTCGCCCGCCTTGAAGCAGGCCGTGCCGCGGTCGGCGAGGCCGACGCGACCACCGACAACCGTTAACAAGGGCCCGTCGACAGGACGCTCACCGGAGAACGTCCTGTCGACGGTCTCCCGGACGTGCGCGGGGTGCTTCGGCTACTTGGGGTCGTTGCGGACCTCGACACCACCGAACAGCGCCGTGGCGTTGACCTTGAGCACGGGCGCGTCGAGGGCGTTCGCCGTCTCGCGTTCGGTGTTGTCGTCGTAGCCGCCGAAGAACGGCAGTCCTCCCATCGAGACGCGCCACCCCCTCGGAACGAGGATCTCCACGCCGCCGAACAGCGCGAAGGCGTCGACAGAAGCTTCGTCGTCGATGTGCGCGTCGCGGAGGTCGAGGACCGCTCCGCCGAACACGGCCGACACGCTGGCGCGGGTCAGGTGCTCGGCGCGGCTGCGTACCTTCGTGCCGCCGAACAGCGCCACGGGCACGCCGATGTCGTCGGTGTCGTGGTGGTCCGCCGTGTGGAGGGTGCGCAGTCCGGCGAGAACGGCGACGCCGACGAGCAGCAGCAGGACCGGCCACAGCAGGTTGCCGGTGGTCCACCCCTGGCGGTCGGCCAGGAGCACGAGCCCGATCGCGCTCACCACGGCCGGGCCGAGCGAGACGTGCTTCTGGGTGAGCATGGCGGTGAGGCCGACGCCGATGACGGCGATCGGCCACCAGTCGCCCAACGTGGTGCCGAAGTCGAGGACGTCCGTGGCGTCGAGCACGCCGAGCACGCCGAGCGTGACGAGCACGGTGCCGATCCAGATCCGCACGGGCTTCATGATGGTGCCACCTTCCGGTCCGGGTGCCGTTCGAGGGTGATGGTCCAGCCGCACGAGAGGGCGGCGATGGCGGCGACCGCGGTCACGATCGGCGCGAGGGCGCCGAGGACCACGCCGGCGATGACCGGCATCTTCACCACCGGATGACCGTCGTCGTCCTTGACGACGACGTACCGGGCGCCGGCTCCGCGCGCGAGTTCCTCCGCCTTGTCGACGATCGCCTGACCCGTGACCTGTGCGGTGTAGGTCCGTTCCTGTTGTGTGGTGGTCATATCCGTCTGCTCCTGTCATCGTGTGACGTCGTGGCGTTGGAACACTGCAATTGCCGCGCCCATCAGGACTGCTGTGACGAGCAGCAGCACCGCGATCCCGCCCCAACCCGGGTGACCGGCGAGCGCGTCGTCGATCCCGGCGTGGTGGAAGGGCGAGAGCACTCGCCACGGCCGCAGGTCGTCGCTCAGCGCGGACAAGGCGTCAAGCAGGAACGCGGGCAACGCGACACCGACCGGCACCGCCACCGCCCACCCCGGACGGCCGGTCGTCGCACCCACCAACAGGGCGAGCGCCCCGAACGGCAGCGCGACGACCGCCGAAGCGGCGCACGCGGCCATCAGGCCGGGAACCGGCACGTCCAGACCGGCCATCCGGCCACCGACGACGAGCACGGCGGCCAACGCCGCCGTGACGGCCAGCAGGCTCACCACGATCGCGAGTGCTTTGTCCGCCAGAACCCTGGTGCGGGACACCGGGTTGGCCAGGAGCAGGTCCAGGGTCCCGGCGCGCTCCTCGGCCGCGGTGGCGCGGGCGGCCTGGCCGATCACGACGCCGAGCAGCACCAGCGGCGCGAGGAAGCCGAAGACCTCGGCCTGCACGTACCCGACGCCACTGGTGAACGAGCCCTGCACGCCGAACAGCGCCTTGAACGCCTCGGGGTAGGCATCGAGGAGTTGGTCGAGGTCGGCGCGGGCATTGCGGACCGCCGGGTAGACGGCCAGCTGGAGACCGACGCTCGCGACCAGTACCGCACCCCAGCCCAGCGCGCTGCCCCGGTTGTCCCGCAGGGTCTTCCCGATCAGCTCAGCGGCCACGGTCCTCGCCCTCCACGTAGTCGAGGAAGATCTCCTGCAAGTCGGGTTCCTGACTGGTCACGTTGACCAGGGAGTACAACGCCGCGGCACGGACCAGTTCGCCGACCGGGCCCACGACCCGGCAGTGCACGGACATGCCGTCGGCACGCACCTCGCGCACGCCGGCGACGCCTTCGAACACCGAGGCCGGCACCGGCTCGGCGAAGGTGAATGTCAGGGCGCGCAACGCCTTGGCCTTCAACGCGTCGACCCGCGCGTCGACGACCAGGGTCCCCGAGAGCAGGATGCCGACGCGGTCGGCGACCTGCTCGACCTCGGACAGCACGTGCGAGGAGAACAGGGCGGTGCCGCCGTCGGCGGCGAACTCGCGCAGGTGTGCGTGGAACTCGCGCTGGGCCACCGGGTCCAGACCGCTTGCGGGCTCGTCGAGGATCACCAGCTCGGGGTGGTGCAGGAAGGCCTGCACGATGCCCAGCTTCTGCCGGTTGCCCTTGGACAGCTCGCCCGCGCGGCGGCCCAGGTCCAGGTCGAGCCGCTTGGCCAGCACGCGGGCCTCGGTCAGGTCCGGGTGCCCGCGCAGCCCCGCGAACAGCCGCAGGTGCTCCTCGCCGGTAAGCCGGTCGTAGAGCACCAGGTCACCCGGCACATAGCCGATGCGCTGACGCGCCTGGACCGAGCCGGTGGCGAGGTCCTCGCCGAAGAGCACCACCCGGCCCCGCGTGGGGCGGATGAGGTCCATCAGCAGGCGGATGGTGGTGGTCTTGCCCGCGCCGTTCGGTCCGAGGAGCCCGTAGACCTCGCCGGCGTGCAGGTCCAGGTCGAGCTGGTGCAGCGCCCGCCGACGGCCGTAGTCCTTGCTCAGCTGTTTGGTGTGGACGACGACGGTCATCGGGTGCCACCTCGTTCGGCGTGTTCCTTGATCGACCGCAGGACCGCGTGTTCCAGCAACGTGACGAATGGGCCGGCCAGGTGCCAGTAGCGGCGCAGGCGTGCCCACGACCGCGGGTCGGTCGCGGTGGTCCGCGTGTCATAGGTCAGCAGCGTCCGCCGCTGCCCGTAGGGGACGACCGACAGGGAGCAGACGACCTTGCCGTAGCCCGGCCGGACGAAGTCGGGGAAGTCGCGCGCTTCGAGATCGCGGACGTGCACGAACGGCCGCCAGAACGTGCCGATGGCGCCGAACACGATCTCGGTGCCCGGCAGTTCGGCGAGGCGGACCCACCCCGAATCGGCGGGGATGTCGTCCAAGGTCATCCGGGCGTGCCAGGTGGGACGCCCCTTGAGCAGATTGGGCAGCCTGCGCGCCCAGGTCATCGCGTCCAGCACGGGCCCGTGGAGGTCACTGAAGTCGAGCTCGCGCAGCGCGTCGTAGGTCGCGACCGGGTCGGCCTCGACCACGACGTGCGCGGACCGGGTGAAATCAGGCCGCGGCGCGAGCTGGTCGATCAGCAGCGGACGCGGGAGGGTGGAAGTCACGGCGGATCACCTCGGTTCAGGGGTTTCGCAAGAGGTCGCGCACGCGCCGGAACTCGTCCGCGTCGATCTCGCCCCTGGCCAGTCGGGCCTCGAGGACGCGCAGCGCGGAGCCCTGGTCTTCGTGCGGGCGGCGCATCGCCAACACGGTGATCGCGACCGCACCACCGAGCAGCAGGAGTCCGATCAGGGCCATCATCACGCTGCCGTAGCCGATGCCATACCCGTGATACCAGTGCATGACCACTCCTCTCGTCGACACCAGTAGCTCACCCGGCACCCCTCGGTGGATGCGGTCGAAGGCCCTCGACGAGCGGGGCACTAGGTCCAGCGATCGGAGTACAAGGACCCTGTGGTCTCGCACGCCACCGGGAGGACGCTGGCCGGTATGAAGAGGCACAAGACCTGGTTGGAGATGACCTCCGCGCAGCGGCGCGGCATCCTGGCGCTGAGCGCGGTCGAGGTCGCGCTCGCGGGCGCGGCGTGGGCGGACCTCGCGCGGCGGCCCGCCGAGGCCGTCAACGGCCGCAAGCGCTGGTGGGCCCTGGCGATCGCGGTGAACATCGTCGGCCCACTGACCTACTTCCGCTGGGGCCGCAAGGGGCACGCCCCCCGACCTCACCGGGACAGCGACCGGTGCAGGCGCCACGCGCCGAACGCGAACAGCACGACCGCGTAGCCGGCCAGCACGCCGATCTCGGGCAGCACGTCCACCAGACCGCCGTGCCGGGCCAGTTCGGCGAACGCGTTGTTCGCCCACGCGTGGGGCGTGACGAGCGCGATGGTCCGGACGGTGTCGCCGAACAGCTCCAGCGGCACCATCGACCCTCCCAGGGCGGCGAACCCGATGCCCAACATCAGCGCCGCCGCGCCGACCTGCTGCTCGGTGCGGAAGACCGCTCCCAGCACCATCCCCGCACCGCCCGCGACGAGCGCGAACACCAGCAGCAGCACCCCGGCGGCGATCGGATCACCCCAGCGGACGCCGAAGAGCAGCGAAGTCCCGGCGACGATCACGACGCCCTGCACCAGCGCCACCGCGACGCGGCCGAGTCCTTCACCGAGGACGATGGCCGTCGAGGTCGTCGGTGTGGCCAGCATCCGTCGCGACACACCGAGCCGTCGGGTCTCCACCAACGCCGCCGAGCCGGTGAGCGCGGTGAGGAACACGAACAGCAGCAGTTGCGTGGACGCGCTGGTGTCGAAGCGCCCGGCGCTCCCGGGGAACGCCGATCGGCCGCTGGTCGTGACCTCGACCGACACCGGCGGCACCGCGTCCACCACCGAGTCCACGACAGCCAACGCCGCCGACTGGTCCACGCCGGTCTGCGTCGAGGTGAACCGGGCCGCGGCGAGCCGCGCGGACTCGCGGGCCAGCACGTCGTCCACGGCCAGCCGCATCTGCTGCCCACCCTGGTCGGGCCTGGTCAGCAACCGCACCTCGGTCGGTGTGACGACCAGACCCGCGCTGACCTCCCCGCGTTCGACCGCGGTCCGCAACGCGGCGTCGTCGGCCGAGGTCTCCACCTGGAGCGCCCGGTCGGCGCGCAGGGCGTCGAGCAGGTGCGCGTCACCGCCCACCACGCCGAGCTTGGGCGTCACCCCGCCGCCGAAGGCCGCGCCCAGCACGAGCACGAGCAGGAACGGGAGCACGAACAGGAAGAACAGGCCGACGCGGTCGCGGAACATCCGACGCAGGTTCACCCCGGCGATCGCGAGCGCCTTCACAGCGCCACCGCCTTCTTCGTCATCAGCAACGCCGCGCCGATCGTGAGGACTGCGAACCCGCCCAGCGCGGCGACCGACGGCAGCACCGCGCTCACCTCACCGGCGGACAGGTCGGCCAAGCCGCGCAGGAACCACTGGTGCGGCGAGAAGCCCGCCGCTGCCGCCAACGCCCCGCCGACCTGCGCGACGGGGAAGAAGGTGCCGCCCAGCGAGCCGAGCGTGACCGCCACGACCGCCTGCCACCCACTGGCCTGCGCGGCCGTGCGCGCGAGCACGGACACCACGGCGACCGTTCCGGTGGCCGCCGGCACGCACACGGCGACCAGCAGCGCGACCCCGAGCGGGTTGCCCCAGCGGGCGCCGACGAGCAGGGTCGTGCCCACCACGAGCAGGGCCGTGCTCACCCACCCGACGGCGACGCTGGTCAGCAGCTTGCCCACCAGGATCGACGAGGGCCTCAGAGGCGCGGCGAGCAGCCTCGCCAGCGTGCCGTCGTGGCGCTCGTCCAGCAGGCTGGTGATCCCGAACTGCACCGTGAAGAACAGGAAGAACACCACCATGCCCGCCGCGTAGTACGTGGTGGTGTCGAGCTCGCGGCGCTCGGTCGGGTCGTCCACCACCGGCCGGGGGTCGGGTTCCGCGGCGGCCAGCCGGGCCAGTTCGGCCGGGTCGAGCGCCGATCCCGCCCGGACGGCGGCGGCCACCGCGACACGCGTCGAGTGCAACCCGTCGGTGAACGACGCGGCGATCGACCTGGCGACTTCCGTGCCGAGCGGGGCGTTCACGTCGCCCACCACCTCGATGGCGGCGGCCGTACCGGACAGCACGTCGGTCGACAGGTCGGCGGGCAGCAGGAACGCCGCCGAGACCTCGCCGTCCGCGACGAGCCGTCGCGCCTCGTCGGTCGTGGCCGCGGTGCGGACCTCGACCGCCCCGCTCTCCTCGGCAGCGGGCAGCACGTGCTCCACGAACGCGACCGCCACGGGTCCGTGGTCGTCGTCCACGACGACGTACCGGAAGGGCGACGAGCCGGACAGATCGCCCAACACCAGGTTGAGCACCAGGACCAAGCCGAGCGGGAGCAGCAGCCCGAAGAGGAACACGGACTTGTCCCGGGCGCGTTCGCGCAGGTCCTTCGCGGCGATGAGCACAGCGTGGCGCATCCGGCTCACTCCCTCAACGCTCGGCCGGTCAGGTGCAGGAACACGGCCTCCAGGTTCGGTTCGGCAACCTCGACCGACCGCACCACGACCCCGTCGACGCGCACGGAGGCGAGCACGTCGGGCAGGCACGCGCTCGCGTCGTCGACCACCAGGTCGATCTCGTGGCCGTGCGCGGCGGCCGCGAGCACGACGGGCAGCGAGCCGACCGCGCGCAGCGCCTGCTCGGTGTCGCCCTGCAACACCAGCGAGATCCGATCGTGCTCGCCGAGTCGGTCCACCAGCTCGCGCCGGGTGCCCTCGGCGATCAGCCGACCCGAGTCGATGACGCCTACCCGGTCGCACAGCCGTTCGGCCTCTTCCATGTAGTGGGTGGTGTAGAGGATCGCCATGCCGGTGGCCGCGAGCGCGTGGACGTTGTCCATGATCTGGTTGCGGCTCTGCGGGTCCACGCCCGCCGTGGGCTCGTCCAGCACCAGCAGCAGCGGCTCGTGCAGCAAGCCGATGCCGACGTTGAGCCGCCGCTTCATCCCGCCCGAGTACTCCTTGGCGAGGTCACCCGCCCGGTCCGCCAGACCCACGACGTCGAGCACGTGGTCCACGCGCCTGGTCGCGGCCCGGCCGGACATGCCGTACAGGCGGGCGAAGAAGCGCAGGTTCTCCCGACCGGTGAGGTCCGGGTAGAGCGCGAGTTCCTGCGGCACGTAACCGATGAGGCGCTTTGCGTCGGTGGTCTTGGTGGACAACCGCCTGCCATCCACCATGACCTCGCCCGCATCGCGTTCGAGGATCCCGACGGCCATCGAGATGGCGGTCGTCTTGCCCGCCCCGTTCGGGCCGAGCAGCCCGTAGGTCTCGCCGGCGGCCAGGTCGAAGCTCAAGCCGTCGACCGCGACCAGGTCACCGAAACTCTTGCGCAGGCCGCGACAGGTGAGCACCGTCCGCGTTGTCATCGTCCTTACCTCCCACCGGGACGATCACGACGGGGCAGTGGCCGTGCCGCAGGCAGTGCGCGGTCACCGAGCCGACGACCTCCAGTCCCGCCCTGCGGTAGCCGTGGCCGCCCAGGACTAGGACGTCGGCGTCCTTCGAAAGTTCCACCAGCACGTGTCCGGGACCGCCGGTCGGCACGAGCCGCTCGACGCCCTCGGCCTCCGGTCCGACTTCCGCCACCGCATCGCGCAGGAACCGCTCGTGCAGGCCGCGGAACGCGTCCGGTCCGGTCCCGAGTGGCGGTGACGCGTTCGTGGGCACGGGGTGCACTTGGCACACCGAGACCGCCGTCACCCGTGCGCCGTGCTCCTCGGCGTGCCGCACCGCCCAGGCCAGTGCCGCCTTGCTCGCCGCTGATCCGTCGACACCGACCACGATTCGCTTGAAACCGTCCACAGCA
Organism: Actinosynnema sp. NPDC002837; assembly: GCF_040295345.1. Taxonomy (NCBI): domain Bacteria; kingdom Bacillati; phylum Actinomycetota; class Actinomycetes; order Pseudonocardiales; family Pseudonocardiaceae; genus Actinosynnema; species Actinosynnema sp. NPDC002837. The sequence goes on along the minus strand of NZ_JBEOVG010000074.1, from coordinate 15,178 downwards.
GGACTTCCTCTCTGAACGAGGGAGCAGGCGGACCGGGGGAGGGGAGGTCCGCCTGCTCCGGGGCGTCACCGCAGCCAGGCCTTGTCACGGACCTGGGGCAGGCGCGCCCATTGGCGGCCGAAGCCCCAGGTGTCACCCGCGTTGGTGAACGCGACGGTGACCAGGGCGACGGCGTAGACGATGTGGTAGTCGACGATGGGGTTGGTGGACATGCTGGGTTCGCCGGCTGAGGTGAACTGGGCCAGTGGCCATTCGGCGGCCCACATGAGCAGCATCATCAGGGTTCCGGCGACCGCGGCGAAGCGCAGGCCGATCCCGGCGATGACCGCGACGCCGATGCCGAGCAGACCCAGCATGAACAGCCAGTCTGCCCACGAGTCGCCGGCCCAGGCGTGGAAGGTGGACTCGAACGGGCCGACCGCGACCCGGCTGAGGAAGCCCTTGGTCGGCGACCCGCCGTACAGGTACGCGCCGGCCGGCTTGGTGGCGTAACCCAGCCCGAAGAACTTGTCGAAGAACGCCCACAGGAACACGAACCCGGTCGTGATCCGCAGGACCGCGAGCGCGATCGCACCGGTGCCGGCGCGGGGCGCGGCCTTGGTGTCGGCAATGGCGGTCATGGCTACGTCTCCTCGTCTCGTGCCTCGTCCCCAGCCTGCTGGGCGCGGCTCACGGGCGACGCCGTCGAAAGTCCTCAACGGCCCGGGACGTCTGTCGCGACTTCCCGCATGACCTCGCGCACCAGCTCGGGGACGGCCGCGGCGACCGGTGGGCTGAGGCCGGGGCCGAAAGCCACGTCCGACACCTCCACGGCCAGCACGACCAACCGCCGCGGCAACCGGTCCAGCGCCTGCGCCAGCTCGACCGCTTCCGGAACGCCGAAGCCGTGCGAGCTGGTCGCGCTGCCACCGGCGTCGAGGAACGACACGCGGTGCACCCGCCCCGGTCGTGCGGGCGTGCACCGGACCGCGTCCACGACCACGACGAGGTCGGCGTCCGCCCACGCCTCCATCAGCCGCACCGGGTCGCCATCGGTGATCTCGGCGCGCACGCCGAGGGCGCTCACCGCGCGGGCGACAGCCGGACCGACCCCGTCGTCGCGGCGGAACTCGTTGCCCACGCCCACCACGACGGCCGTGCTCATCCGCGGTCCACGGTGAGGTCGAGGAAATGTGCCGAACACGAGATGCACGGGTCGTAGTTGCGGATGGCCCGCTCGCACAGCGACACCAGCGAGTGGTCGTCCAGGTGCAGGTAGGACGTCACCAGCCGGGTCACGTCGTCCTCGATCGCGGACTGGTTCTGCGAGGTCGGGGGGACGATGTCCGCCGTGACCACGAGCCCGCCCGGACCGATTTCGTAGCGGTGGTACAGCAAGCCCCGTGGCGCCTCGGTGATGCCGTGCCCCACGCCCACCATCGAGGGCACGTCCAGGAACGGCAGCGCGGGGCGTTGGTACTCCGCGATGATCCTGAGGGCCTCCTCGACCGCGTAGACCACCTCCACCGCCCGCACCACGATGCTGCGGAACGGGTTGCGGCACTCGGCGCCCAGACCGCCGGCCGTGGCCGCCTGCGCTGCGACGGTGGACAGCCGGTCGGAGTTGAGCGTGTACCTGGCCAGCGGACCCACCAGGTACATCCGGCCGTCCAGCCGGGCGTGCAACGCGGTCGAGTGCGGCACCTGGTGCTCGACCACGTGCTCGCCGAACTCGGCCGCGGTGAAGGACAGGCCGGTGGTGACGCGCGGTTCTCCTCGGTCGATCGGATAGCCGTCGGTGTCCCGCAACGCCATCAGGTCGTGCGGCACGTCGAGGTCTGGGAACTCGAAGCCCGCCACCCACTGCACCGTGGCGAGCGCGTCGTCCAGCGTGCGGCGCAGCCGCACCGCCAGTGGGCGCAGCTCGGCGGCGGTCGGCGCGCGGTAGAAGCCACCGACGCGGACGTTGACAGGGTGGATTGCCCGACCGCCTACCAGGTCCATGATGGCGTTGCCCGCCTGCTTGAGCGCCAGACCGCGTTCTACCAGAGCGCGGTGCTCGGCGGCCATCGCGATGCCGTCCGGGAAGCCGAGGAAGTCCGGCGCGTGCAGCAGGTAGATGTGGAGGGCGTGGCTGGAGATCCACTCGCCGCAGTACAGCAGTCGGCGCAGTGCCAGGACCTGCCCGTCGACCACGACACCGCACGCGTCCTCGATGGCCCGGCACGCGCTGATCTGGTAGGCGACCGGGCAGATGCCGCAGATCCGCGCGGTGATGTCCGGCGGTTCGAGGTAGTCGCGGCCGCGCAGGAAGGCTTCGAAGAACCGCGGCGGCTCGTAGATGTTCAACGCCACGTCCTCGACGCGGCCGTCCTTCGTGCGCACGTGCAGCGCGCCCTCGCCCTCGACCCTGGCCAGGCCCGCGACCCGCAGCGTGCGGTTGGCGCGGTGCGTCATGCCCACTCCCTCCCGGAGTTGAAGGTGCGGAACACCCGACCCACCTCGTCATCGGTCATACCGCTGCGACGCAGCAGCGGGATTAGGGCGGGCACGTTCGGGCGCGTCATCGGGCCGAAGCAGCCGTAGCAGCCGCGACCCACGGCCGGGCACAGCGCGCCGCACCCGGCGTGCGTGACAGGCCCGAGGCACGGCACGCCGTCGGCCACCATCACGCAGGTCAACCCGCGACGCTTGCACTCGGCGCACACGCTGGTGTCGGGCAGGTCCGGCTCCCGGCCCGCGAGGAACGCCGACAGCACCTCCAGCAGCTGTCCCCGGTCGATGGGGCACCCGCGCAGTTCGTAGTCCACTTCGACGTGCGCGGACACGGGGGTCGACGTCGTCAGCGAGTCGATCAGCTCCGGGGAGGCGTAGACGACGGACCGGAACTCGGCGACGTCGCCGAAGTTGCGCAGCGCCTGGATGCCGCCGCCGGTGGCGCACGCGCCGACCACGACCAGCACCCGTGACTGCTCGCGGATCCACCTGATCCGCCGCTCTTCCTCCGGTGTGGTGACCGATCCTTCCACGATGGAGATGTCGTAGGGGCCGGGTCGGGTTTCCGGTGTCACTTCGAGGAAGTGCGCGATCTCGACGCGGTCGGTGAGGACGAGCAGTTCGTCCTCGCAGTCCAGCAGGGTGAGCTGGCAGCCGTCGCAGGAGGTGAGCTTCCAGACGGCGAGGGTCGGCTTGGCCATCACAGCTCCTTCACGGACAGCAGGCCGGCGGCCACCGGGTAGTCCACGACCGGTCCGTCGCGGCACAGCAGCAGCGGCCCGAGCTGGCAGTGCCCGCACCGGCCGGTGCCGCACTGCATGTTGCGCTCCAACGAGACCTGGACGCGGTGGTCGGGCACGCCGCGTCCGATCAGGACACCGGCGCAGGCGCGCATCATGGGTTCCGGTCCGCACAGCAGGGCGATGGTGCGTCCGGGGTCGAGCGGCATGGCGGCGAGTGGTTCGGTCACGAACCCGATGCGGCCGGTCCACCCGTCGCCGGGCTGGTCGACGGTCAGCAGGACTTCGACGCCGGAATCGTCGTCCCACCGGCGCAGTTCGTCGCGGTAGAGGAAGTCGGTGGGTGTGCGGGCGCCCGCGACGAGCACCACCCGGCGGTAGCGGTGCCGGTGGGTCAGGGCATGGCGCACCGCGGGCCGCAGCGGGGCCAATCCGATGCCACCGGCGACAATCAGCAGGTCGTCCACGCCGTCGAGCCGCCACGCCGTGCCGAACGGACCCCGCACACCCAGCACGGTGCCCGGCGTCGAGTCGTGCAACGCCCGGCTGACCGCGCCGACCGAGCGGATCGTGTGCACCAGGTCGCCGGTCTCGGGGATGCCGCTGACCGAGATGGGCACCTCGCCCACGCCGTGCGCGTAGAGCATCGCGAACTGGCCTGGTCGGAACGGGGCCAGCGGCTCGTCCGCCGGGCGCAGCGTCAACGTCGCCGAGTCCGCGGTCTCCCTGGTCCGCCGCTCCACCCGGTACCGGGTCGGCAGCCAGGCCGCCGGCGGGATCACCGCGGGTTCCGATACAGGTCGAGCAGCCGCAAGCGGGTGGACTGCAGCCGGTTGAGCATGGCTTCGGCGAGCGCGAGGGACAGCCGGTAACCCAGTGCAGGGTCTTCCTCGGCCAGCTCCCGCAACCGGGCGGCGTCCCACGCGATGGCGCGGGTCGGGGAGACGACCGTCGCCCCGAAGTGCCACCGGTAGGGCGGCACGAACCAGGACAGGCCCAGCAGTTCGCCCGGCCCGATGCTCTGCACCGCCACGGATCCCCGGCCGGGCACCGGGATGTCCACCATCACGCAGCCGCAGAGCACCACCCGGGCGCGGTCGGCGGGCTGCCCCTCCTCGAACAGCCGCGTCCCCGGTCGGTGGGTTTCCAGTTCACCAGTGCCGGCGAGCACCGCCCGCTGGGTGGGGGTGAGCGCGCCGAGCAGCGGCACCGTGTCCAAGTCCGGGATCATGACGCCCCCCGCGCCAGGGCCGCGGCTTCTTCGGTGATGTCGATTCCCGCCGGGCACCAGGCGATGCACCTGCCGCAGCCCACGCAGCCGGACGTGCCGAACTGGTCGAACCACGTGCTCAGCTTGTGGCTCATCCACTGCCGGTAGCGGGCCGCGCCGGAGGTGCGCACCGGACCGCCGTGCAGGTAGGAGAAGTCGGTCTCGAAGCACGACGCCCAACGCTGGCGGCGTTCGGCTTGGCCGTCGGCGAGGTCGGTGACGTCCTCGACCGTGACACAGAAGCAGGTAGGGCAGACCATGGTGCAGTTGCCGCACGTCAAGCACCGCTCGGCCACGCGTTCCCAGTGCGCGGAGTCCCGGTTGGCGGCCAAGAGGTCGCGCAGGTCCGGTTCCGGCATGGCGCGGCCCATGCGCAGGCGCGCGGCGTCGACGTCCGACCGCGCGAGCTCTTCGTCCGCCGCGCTCGCCGGGGCGGCGTTCAGCCAGTCGAGCACGTCCTTCCCGGCGGGGGTGCCCGCCGTGGCGAGGAACCGGTGCCCGTCGGAGCCGATCCGCTCGGTGAGCGCGATGTCGTAGCCGTCCCGGGCGTCCGGGCCGCATCCCATGGACGCGCAGAAGCACAGCTCACCCGGTTCGGTGCACTGGGCGGCGACCACGAACGGAGCCCGTTCGCCGAGGACCTGGCACAGCTTGCCGATCGCGGCGAGGTCGCACGGGCGCACACCGAGGAACGCGTAGCGGGGCCGCGTGTCGGCCACGGAGTGGAAGCCGTCGTCGTCGGCCGTCAGCAGGGTTCGGTGCGACGGGTGCAGGAAGGTCTTCCACGACTGCGGCCCGGCGGAGTGCCCGAACACCGCGTCGTCGTCCCGCCGCCGGACCCGGTAGTGACCTGGCCCGGTCTCCACGCCCCACCCGGCGGGCAGGTCGTCGGCGGTGTCCAGTTCCGCCAACGTGATGGCGTCGTCGCGCAGGACCGGTCCGACGACCGTGTAACCCTGGAAGCGCAGTTCCGCGATCAGCGCGTCGAGACCTGCCAGGTCGAGCACGGCACTCACGGCAGCGTCCCGGCGATGTGGCGGACCAGGTCGATGGTGCGGTTGGCATAGCCCCACTCGTTGTCGTACCAGCCGAACACCTTCACGATGGAGCCGGTTGCCTTGGTCAGGCCGGCGTCGAACACGCACGACGCCTGCTCGCCGATGATGTCGCGGGACACGACCGGCGCGGTGGTGTAGCGCAGGATGCCCTTGAGCCTGCCGTCGGCGGCTTCGGCGAACGCCCGGTTGACCTCCTCGACCGTGGCAGGCTTGTCCAGCAGCACGGTGAGGTCGGTGAGCGAGCCGTCCTCCACCGGCACGCGCACCGCGAGACCGTCGAGCCTGCCCGCCAGCTCCGGGATGACGAGGCCGACCGCCCTGGCCGCGCCCGTGGAGGTGGGGATCATGTTGACCGCCGCCGACCGCGCCCGGCGGAAGTCCTTGTGCGGACCGTCCAGCAGCGACTGGTCGTTGGTGTAGCTGTGGATCGTGGTCATCAGGCCCTCGCGGATGCCGAACGCCTCGTGCAGCACCATCGCCATCGGCGCGACGCAGTTCGTCGTGCACGACGCGTTTGACACCACGTGGTGCCGCTGCGGGTCGTAGGTGTCCTCGTTGACGCCCATCACGATGGTGGCGTCGACGTCCTTGCCCGGCGCGGTGATCAGCACCTTGCGGACACCGTGCGCGAGGTGCGTGCCGGCCGTCTCGCGGGTGCGGAACCGGCCGGTCGCCTCGATCACGACGTCGACGTCCCAGTCGAGGGCGACCGGGTCGGCCTCCGAGGTGACGCGCACCCGGTGTCCGTCGACCGCCAGCGCGTCCGCCCCGGCGCTCACCGCGTGTGCCCACGGCCCGTAGGTGGAGTCGAACGCCAGCAGGTGCGCCAGCGCTTCCGGGGTGGTGAGGTCGTTCACCGCGACGATCTCGATGCCCGTGTCGCCGCGGTCGAACACCGCCCGCATCACGTCCCGTCCGATCCGCCCGAACCCGTTGATGCCAATGCGAACCGTCATCTCGTCCTCCTCGGTGGTACTTCGATGCTCGTCGGGACCGGTCGACCGGGGGAGTGGCGAAGGGCCCGGTCTGCCGGTCCATGGGTCCCTGGTGGGGTCAGCAGATCCTGGGCAGCTGTTCGCCGACGAGGACGTCCACGATCCGCGACGAGCCCACCAGGGTCCGCGCGGTCACGCGGCCCGCGCGCCCGCCGGTCACCCGGCCGATCACGGCCGTCCCGGCGCCCTCAGGCAGGGCGCGCATGGCCGCCAGCACAACCGGTGCGGACGCCGGGGCCACGAGTGCCACCAGGCAGCCCTCGTTGGCCACGTGCATCGGGTCCAGGCCGAGCAGCTCGCACGCCGAGGCGACTGCACGCGGCACCGGAACATCGGCCTCCACGATCTCCATGGCGACCCCGGACGCCTGTGCCAGCTCGTTCAGCGCGCTGGCCAGGCCTCCGCGGGTGGGGTCGCGCAACGCGTGCACGTCACGGCCGCCGGCCTCGATCATGGCGGCCACCAGCCGGTGCAGGGGACGGCTGTCCGAGGCGATCTCCGCCTCGAACCCGAGGCCCTCTCGCGCGCTGAGGATCGCCGTGCCGTGCAGCCCGATCGGTCCGGACAGCAGCACCACGTCACCCTCCGCGCCGCCCGCAGCCGACGGCCACGCGTCGCGCAGCCGCACGCCGACACCCGTGGTGGTGACGTAGATGCCGTCCGCCGCGCCGCGACCGACCACCTTGGTGTCGCCGGTGACGATCGGCACGCCGACCGCCTGGGAGGCATTGGCCGCGGACCGGGTGATCTGCCGCAGCTCTTCCACCGGCAGTCCTTCTTCGACCACGTAGGCCAGGCTGAGCGCGATCGGGCGGGCGCCGCGCATCGCCAGGTCGTTCACGGTCCCGTGCACGGCCAGCGAGCCGATGTCGCCGCCGGGGAAGAACCTCGGCGTCACGACGAAGCCGTCGGTGCTGAACACGAGGTCCGCGCCGGCCACCCCGATCACGGCGGCGTCCTCCAGCGGCCCGTCACCGCCGAGTTCGGGGGTGATGACGTCGGCGAGCAGCTCGGCCATGAGCTGCCCGCCGGAGCCATGACCCAGCAGGACGCGTTCGGTCTCCACGACGGGCAACGGGCAGCTGGTCATCTCGACTCCGATCCGCGCCCGGCGTTGTGGAACGCGGCGCAGGTTCCCTCGCTGGACACCATCGGGGCGCCCAGCGGTGTGCGGGGTGTGCAGGTGCGCCCGTAGGCGCGGCAGTCGGTGGGCACCTTGGTGCCGCGCAGGATGTCGCCCGCGATGCAGTCCGGTGCCTCACGGGCGGTGATCGCGTCGGTGGCGAAGCGGCGCTCGGCGTCGAACGCGGTGAACTCCTCGGTCAACGCCAGGCCGCTGGCCGGGATGGGGCCGACACCGCGCCACGTCCGGTCGGTGACCCGGAAGACGCGCCCGATCACCTCCTGGGCGGAGGTGTTGCCGGACCGCCGCACCGCCCTCGCGTACTGGTTCTCCACCTCGGCGCGGCCGTCCTCCAGCTGCCGGACGGCCATCAGGATGCCCTCCAGCAGGTCCAGCGGTTCGAACCCGGTGACCACGATCGGCACCCGGTAGCGCTCGGCGATGGGCTCGTACTCCGTCCACCCCATCACCGCGCAGACGTGGCCCGCGGCCAGGAACGCCTGCACCTGGTTGTCGGGCGCGTCGAGCAGCGCGGTGATCGCGGGCGGCACGAGGACGTGGCTGACCAGTGCGCTGAAGTTGGCCACGCCCGAATCGGCGGCGTGCAGCACGGCCATCGCGTTGGCGGGCGCGGTGGTCTCGAAGCCGACGGCGAAGAACACCACCTGCCGGTCCGGGTTCTCCTGCGCGATCCGCACCGCGTCCAGCGGCGTGTAGACCACCCGCACGTCCGCGCCCCTCGCCTTCAGGCCCAGCAGGTCGCCGGTCGTGCCCGGCACCCGGAGCATGTCGCCGTAGCTGGTGAAGATCACGTCCGGTCCGCCCGCGATGGCGATGGCCTTGTCCACCACCTCCAGCGGCGTGACGCACACCGGGCAGCCGGGGCCGTGGATCATCCGGACGCCTGTGAGCAGCAGCTCGTCGATGCCCTGCCGCACGATCGTGTGCGTCTGGCCGCCGCACACCTCCATGACGGTCCACGGGTGGTGGGCGGTGGCGTGCAGTTCGGCCAGCAGCCGGCGGGCCAGTACGGGGTCGCGGTACTCGTCCAGGTGCTTCACGACGGCCCCAGTTCGGTGGCCAGGGCGTCGGGCATGGCCCGCAGCACGGCGAGGGTCTTGGCGGCCTCGACCTCGTCCACCAGGCTGATGGCGAAGCCGACGTGCACGATCACGTAGTCGCCGATGGTCGCGTCCGGCGTGTAGACCAGGCACACGGGTCGGCGCAGCCCGTCGAAGTCGACGGTGCCACTGCGCAGGCCGGTGTCGTCGATCGCGACGATCCGGCCGGGAATGCCGAGGCACATCGTCCTTCACCCCCTCAGCCGGGCCGCGGCGACCACGGCCTGTCCGTAGCTGATACCGCCGTCGTTGACCGGCACGCGCTCACCGACGTGCACCTCGAACCCGGCGTCCGCGAGCTCGCGCACCAAGGCGGTGGTCAACCGGCTGTTCTGGAACACACCGCCGCCGAGGCACACGGTGTGCACGCCGGTGGCGTCGGCGGTCTGCTCGACCAGCGCGCGGGTGGCGTGCACGAGCGTCGTGTGGAACCGGGCCGCGACCACTCCGACCGCCTGTTCGGAGAGCACCAGGTCGCGCAACGTCGGCACGGGGTCGTAGACCCACAGCGAGTCGCGACGGTGCAGTCGCCACGACAGCGGCTCGCCGTCGGGATGGCCGGAGGCGGCGGCCTCCAGCAGCACTGCCGCCTCGCCCTCGTAGCTGTTGACGTCGCACACGCCCAGCAGGGCCGCAGCGGCGTCGAAGAGCCTGCCGACGCTGGAGGCGAGCGGGCTGTTCACGCCCTGGACGATCATCCGACGCACCAGCTCGACCTCCCGCGGCTCAACCCGGTCCAGCAGCGCGGCGGACCTGATCGGCCGAACGCCGAAGTCCTCCGCGCCGAACAGGTGACCCAGCGCCATCCGGGCCGGCCGCCGCACGGCCGCCTCACCGCCGGGCAGCGGTGCGGCGCCGATCCGACCGACCCTGCGGTAGGACCGGTAGTCGGCTAGCAGCACCTCGCCACCCCACAACGTGCCGTCGTCGCCGAAGCCGAGGCCGTCGTAGGCCACACCGATGAACTCGCCGAGCACGCCGTGCTCGGCCGCCGTGGCCACGACGTGCGCGTGGTGGTGCTGCACGGCTACGCGGCGGTCGGCGGGCCACCGCCCGGCGTGCCCGGTCGACAGGTAGCCGGGGTGCAGGTCGTGCGAGCAGTACCGAGGTTCGACGTCCTGCCAACGGCACAACGTCCGCGCGGTGTCCTCGAACGCCGCGTAGGTCTCGACGTCGGAGAGGTCGCCGACGTGCGGGCCGACCACCGCGTGCTCGTCGACCGCGAGCGTCGTCGTGTGCTTGAGCTGTGCCCCGACCGCGAGGACGGGCTCGGCAGCGGGAACGGGCAGCGGCAGCGGGTCGGGCGCGTAACCCCGCGCCCGCCGCAGCAGCGCCGTACCGCGGACCACCGAATCGTCGTAGCGGGAGCGGATCGGCCGGTCGTGCGACAGGATGCCGTCGACAAGCGGGCCGAGCACGGTGCGGGCATCGTCGTCGCGGGTGATGATCGGCTCGCCCGACCGGTTGCCGCTGGTGACCACGAGCGGCCGGTCGAGGTCTGCCAGCAGCAGGTGGTGCAGCGGGCTGTAGGGCAGGAACAGGCCGATCTCGGTCAGGCCGGGCGCGACCGAGGGCGCGAGTCCCGCATCCGTGCGCCGCGGCAGCAGCACGATCGGCGCGGCGATCGAGGTCAACGCCGTGTCCTCCTCCACCACGGACAGCGCGTGAGCGGCGGCGTGTGACCGGACCATGACGGCGAGCGCCTTGGTGGGTCGGTGTTTCGCGGCACGCAGCCTGGCCACGGCCGCATCGTCGGTCGCGTCGCACGCCAGTTGGTAGCCGCCGATGCCCTTGACCGCCACCAGTCCGCCACCGGCCAGCGCGCCGACGGCGGTCCGCAACGCGTCATCGCCGGACAACGCGCCCCACGACAGCGTCGGACCGCAGTCCGGGCAGGCGATGGGCTCGGCGTGGAACCGTCGGTCGCCCGGGTCGTGGTACTCCGCCGAGCACGCCGGGCACATCGTGAACCGGCGCATGGTCGTGCGGACCCGGTCGTAGGGCAGCGCTTCCACAATGGTTGCCCGCGGCCCGCATTCGGCGCAGTTGGTGAACGGGTAGCGGTACCGGCGGTCGGCCGGGTCGAACAGCTCCGCGAGGCAGCGCTCGCAGGTGGCCAGGTCCGGCGGCAGCCACCGGGGGCCGGGGCCGCCGTCGGCCGCGCTGTCCCGCACCACGAATCCGGGCGGTGGCGCCGCCTCGGCCGGCAGCGGCGACACCGTCACGGACTCGACGTGCGACACCGGCGGCGGCCGCTCGCCGACCAGCCTGCGGAACTCGGCGAGAGCCTCCGGCTCGCCCGCTGCGGTGATCACCACGTGGCCGTCGACGTTGCGCACGTCCCCGTCGATGCCCAGCGCCGACGCGTGGCGGTGCACGTGGGGCCGGAACCCCACGCCCTGCACCGTTCCCCGCACCTCGATGCGCTGGACCTGCTTCACCGCCGTCGCTCCAGCACCAGCCGGCGCTCGGCCGCACCGGTCACGGCCCTGGCGGCGGCGACGGGGCTGACCGAGACCGACGTGATGCACAGGCGGACGAGGTGCTCGACGAACTCCGCGATCGCGAAGTCGTGCGCGCCCTGTCCACCGAGAGACCTGCCGCAGCCGCTCATCTCGGCTCCCACTGGTCGATCAGCTCGGTGACCGCGCGACGGGGTGTCGGCGGCAGCGGGTCGGCGTTGAACGCGGCCCAGCCGACGCGCAGGAGGATCTGCGGGCAGGAGGTGCCGTCCAGCACCTCGTCGCGCACCCGGTCCCTGGTCTCGGCGACCTCCAAGGGCTGGCTGAGCGGGCACGTGGCCAGGCCGGCCGCGGTCGCCTCCAGCAGTACCGCGCTCATGGCCTCGCCGGCGCGCAGCAGCGACAGCCGGTCGTCCGAGGACGTGGCGAGGACGAGCAACGAGGCGCCGTCTTCCTCCCACTCGTCCAGCCGCTCGTCGAGGAGCTCGCCGCCGGGGAATTCACGCAGTTGCACGTCACCGTGCTGCGGAACGCCGGCAGGCGCGTTGGCGGCGGGGACACCGTCGACGTTCGCGCGGCCGCCGCTCCAACGGCGGACCTCGGCCTGGTAGGTGGGGTCGGCGTCCTGCACGGCCGCGGCCCTGCCGATCGCAGTGGCGAGGTCGAAGCGGTCACGGGTGCCGGTCACCTCGTGGGCGGTGGCGTCCTCCTCGATGGCCCGTTCGGCCAGCAGGTCCAGCACCGGGCGGGGCACGTCCCAGGAGGAGAAGCGTCGGCGGTCGGTGCGGCGGCGCGGGATGGCCGAGGCCATCGCCACGTCGGCGTCGGTAGGTTCCCGTCGGGTGAACTCGACCGCTGCGAGGTGGTCGGGATCGGCCGGATTGGGCAGCCGGTGGACGACCGCGCGCCAGCCGAGCGCGGCCAGGGCGACGCGCAGGTGGTGCAGCGCGGCGCCGCAGCTGAGCAGCAGGTCCGCGCCGCGCGGGTCGGTGGCGGGCAGCTGCCGGGACGGGTCCGCGTACAGGTGCACGCTCCGGTCGCCCACTCGCCAACGCCACGGTTGGGTGTTGTGCACCGAAGGCGCGCGACAGGCCAGGGCCACCGCCGCCGCGATCGTTTCCTCGTCCGGCCGGCTGCGGTCCATCCGACTCACCTCCACGCTGTTGGTCTCTGTGGTTCGCTTTCGACCGTGGCACCGGCGGTGGGTGCTCTCGCAGGGTCGGAGGTCCCGATCCACCAGGGACCGACGTGCCGTGCCGGTGCCGGAGGACCAAAGGCATCGCCCGGAAGTGCCGATGCGCCCTGCCGACGATCGGCGGGTGAGCGGACCGTTGCGGGGTATGAACGCCGCAGATGTGATGACCCGGCCCGTCTACACGGTCGAACCGTCCACCACCGTGCGCGCCGCGAGCGCCGTCCTGGTCGACCACGGCTTCTCCGCGCTCCCGGTCGTCGGGCCGGGCGGGCTGCTGGTCGGCGTCGTGTCCGGCTCCGACCTGCTGCTCGCCAACCTCGAACAGGGCGTCGCCGCCACCGTCGACCAGGTGATGGCGACCAACGTCACCAGCGCGCCGCTCACCGCCACGCCCACCGAGCTGGCCGGCGCGATGCTCGGACACCGGCTGCGTTGCCTGCCCGTGGTGGACGCCAGGGGAGTGGTGGTCGGTGTGGTGAGCCGCGGCGACCTGCTGCGCGTCCTCACCCCGGACGACGACGTCCTCGCCGCCCGCGTCGACCGGCTGCTCACCGCCTACAGCCGCACCCGCCGCTGGGACGTCGACGTGGCCGACGGCCGGATCGTGGTGGCCGGCCAGTTCGACGACGAGGCCGAGCGCCGCGTCGTGACCGCCCTCGTCCGCACGGTTCCCGGCGTGGCGGGTATCGAGCTGCGTCCGGTTCCGGTGTCGACCGGGACCGTCTGACCTCACGGGTACCAGGGCGGAAGGCCCTGTGCCGCCCGGGATCGCCGACGGGCCGTCCAGTGCCGACGCCTCTGCACCGCTCTCGCATGACGGACGACGCTGAGGTCGGAGAAATTCACAGAGAGGACGGATAGAGGGGAGATCCACGATGTCACGGTTACGGCGATCCATTGGCGCGCTGTTGTTGACGGTCGTCGTCTGCGCGGGAGCGTCGACGGGACCGGCGCTCGGCGACACCTCGGTGCCGTCCGAACCCGCCGCGACCTCGCCGGCCGAAACGGAGCCGACCACCACCGCACCGGTCGAGACCTCGACGACGGTCCCGACCGAGTCGATCACACCGACCGGTTCGCCCACGACGACCCCGAGCACGCCGTCACCCGCACCCGCCGACCCCACGGCTGCGGAACCCGTTCAAGGATTCGTGGACCTGGTTCTCGCGGTCGTCTTCGACAAACCGGAGTTCGTCGCGGACGAGCCGGTCACCGCACGGGCCACGGTGACCAACGTCGGCACCGCGCCGGCGAGCCGCGTGACCATCGACTCGACCGGGAACGTGGCGGGCGAGCGCTACTGGGAGGAGATCGGGTACTTCGGCGTGCGCGTCGAACCCGGGCAGACCGTGCAGGCCACGTACGTCGGTCGGGTGACGACGACGGAGTACCCGGCGTCGATGGTCGTGACGATCAGGTCGCTCGACGAACCGGACGCCAACCCGGCCGACAACGTCGCCACGATCAGCGCCCCGGTCACCGTCGTCCGCGGCACCTTCACGGGAACCGTCTACGCCGACCGCAACGGCGACGCGACCATGAACGCGGGCGAAGCCCTCACCGACCTCCCGGTCGAGGTCAGAGGCGGGCGGCCGGCCGGCTTGTACACCACGAGAACGGACTCGGCCGGCCGTTTCACGTTCCGCGACCTGCCCCGCGGCGACTACGACGTCCTGTTCGGCACCGGTGAGGTGTCGTTCCCGCCGAAGACGGTGCGGGTGGACGGCGTGCGCGACCCGGACCTGCTGTTCCGCGGTGCCCTCTGGGTCGAACCGGTCCTGACCGCGTCGGCGACGCTCGACCGGCAGACCTACCGCATGGGCGACATCGCCCGCATGACGCTGACCCTGACCAACAGCGGCGCGGTGTCGATCCCGGCAGTGCTGGCGTCGTCGTGGGCCAACGGCGGCGTCCAGGTGGACCTCGGGGACCTCGACAACCCGGGCCCCGGCGTCACCGTGCCCGGGAACGCGACCCTGACCATCGACGTGCCGATCCCGATCGGTGACGCGGTCGCCGACTACGGCTACCTGTCGGTGGAGTGCGTGTTCGGCGCGCCGCCCGTCTACAACGGCAACGTCCGCACCACCGTGCGCGCCAAGGTCCTGGGCGCGGTGGCGCCCAGGGTCACCGGCTGGGTGGCGCAGGAGCGCTTCGTGCCGCGACCCAGCGTGTTGGGCGGTCCCTACACCGGCCCGGCGGTGCCCGGCTTGAAGGTGTACCTCAAAGACCGGGACACAGGTTCGGTCGCCGCCCGCGCCACGACGAACGCCCAAGGCACCTTCGAGTTCCGGGACGTCCCGGCGGGTGAGTACGTGTTCGACGTCGTCGGGCCCTGGAAGGTGATCTTCGGAGGCACGTTCTTCATCCGGGCGAGCGCCGAATCCTGGCGCACGGTGATAGTGACCCCGGGACCGGACCGGCCCGAACCCGATGTCACGCCCCCGCCCGACGTCACGCCCGCGCCCGGTGAACCACCCGCGCCGGGTGCCGGGCCGGCGCGTCAGCCCACGGCCGCCGACCTCGCCGCGACGGGCGTGAACGTCACCTGGCTCGCGTTGGGCGGCCTGCTCACGCTGCTCATCGGGCTCGGCCTGGTCGTGCGCTCCGGTCGCAGGCAGATCTGACTGGGTGGTGCACCAGTCCGGGGCCGCGGGGGGGCCCCCCCCCCCGGGCCCCCCCACCACGCCCGCTCACCCCACGATCGGCCCGAGGTAGCCGCGCAGCACCTTCTTCAGC